>JBDHMR010000325.1:0-3133 GCA_039656035.1 Gemmatimonadota bacterium | reverse complement strand
CGGTCGAGCCGAACTGCTGATAGTAGCCGCCAATCATCTCGTTGAACGCCGCGGACCCGGACAGCCGGTACAGCAGATCGAACATCACAGCCCCGACGCGATATGACAGGTCGGTCATGAACTCGGACCCGTAGTCGAGCATCGGCACCTGGCGCCATTCGGGATGACCGGGCAGCTGTTCCCGCAGTCGTTCGATGAGTTGGTCGGCCCGGACGTCGACCGACTGTTCCCCGGTTGACACTTGGGTCAGGAGGTACTGCAGGAACGAGGCGAGACCCTCTTCCCACCGGGGCGACGGACGGTCGTTGGCCGGAACGTTCCACAGGTGGCTGACCTCGTGATACACCTCGTCGTGGCGGGTCGAATCCCGGAACGCCGCCGCCGTCTGAATGATCGTGGTGACGTCCGCCTGGGATCCCCAACCGTCGGGGATCTCGATGAACGTCAGACTGCGTTCACCGTGGAGTTGCCCGAACCAGCTTGCCAAGGTGTCGAGCGCCCAGCGCGCGGCCCGGCCGACGGCGAGCGCCCCATCCTCGTCGCCTTCCATATAGAAGATCCGGACCGGACCCTCGGCGAGTTCGCGATAGCGCGCGATGGCGAAGTCCATGCGCCAGGAGGGAACCAGGCTGGCGTAGCGATAAGTGAGGCTCTCCCCTTCCGCGTCCCTGGCGATGAGGCGACCGCCGTTGGCGACGACGAGTTCCCGTGGCACCGTGATCCGAGCGTCATAGGTGAAGCTCGGATCAGGCGCTGCCCGAAGGGCGCTCAGAGACGGATAGCCCGGCTTCGGATATGCCCAAGCATCGTCGCGTAGAATCGTGAAATCCGGATCGACGTGGTCCTGGATGTAGCGCATCCCGGTCTCCGCGTACCCCAGCAGATGCCCGCCGTAGACCAGGCGAATGACCGTCTGGGCATTGGGGAGTAACGGCTCCGGGAGGGTGACCACGACATGATTGACCTGCAGCTTGCCGAAATCTGAGAAGGCGGTGACCTGCTGCGTAAACTCGAGCGGCCCGGCCCCGCCACGGTCGGTGGTCGCGCTGTCGACCCGAAGGAGACGGTAGAGGAGGAACGACACGGCCGACACGGGTCGAGAAGTCGCATTGGCGATGACGATGCTCGCCGTTCCCCGGATGGTCTCACTGGCATAATCGATACGGAGAGCGAGGTCGTAATGAAGGGGTGAGACCACGACTGCCTGTTCCCCGACGGCCTGTCCCTCGGCGGCCGGTGTCAACCAGGGAGCACCGACGACGATCAGCGTCAGGCCCAGCGTCACGAAGCCGCGGCTCATGACGGTATTACCCGTAGCCGTGCCATCGGAGTATTTTGTCGCGATCTTTACTGCCATGTCTGACCTCCTGGGGACACCATCAAGATAGTCCTCCCGCAGTCCGGCGGCCTGGGACCCCTCTCACGGCGGCACGCCTTGTCGGAACCACGCGCGGCACCCATCATTGTGACTGATCCTAGAAAATTGAGTGGAGCTCGCGGTGACCGACCAATCAATGACTCCCGAACGATGGGCCAGGGTGAGAGACCTGTTCGACCAAGCCCTGGCGCTCGATCCTGCCGAGCGACCTGCCTTTGTGGCCGGCGCGGAGGAGGGTGACGCCCAGCTGCGGGACGTCGTCCTCACACTGATCCACTCGCACGAACAGGAGGGCCCCATCAGCGTACCGATGGGTGAATCCGCCAGGGCTGGGGCATGGTCTCAGCGGGACGATGAGGACCGAAAAGTGGCTCGGCTGGCCGACGAGTTGTCGGGTCGGTATCAATTCGTCGAGCGTATCGGGATGGGTGGAATGGCGGTAGTCTATCTCGCCGAAGACAAACATCTGGGACGCCGCGTGGCGCTCAAGATCATGTCGAGCCGATTGCAAGCCGCCGAGAACGCTCGCCGCTTTCTGCGGGAAATTCGGCTTGCCGCCAACCTGCAACATCCCAACATCCTCGCGGTTCACGATTCGGGAGCAGCCGCCGGCATGTTGTTCTACGTCATGCCGTTCGTCGAAGGGGAATCTCTGCGTCACCGACTCAGCCGCGATGGGGGGCTCTCCCACCAGGCGGTCATCGCGATGGCGCGCGGCGTGGCGGCGGCATTGGACTACGCCCATCAACGTGATGTGGTACACCGGGACATCAAGCCCGACAACATTCTGTTTCATGATGACCACCCGTTGGTGGCCGATTATGGAATCGCCCTGGCACTGGGAAATCGGGACGGGGAGCGGATGACCAAGTCAGGGTTGTTGATCGGCACGCCGACCTACATGAGCCCCGAACAGATCACCGGCGCTGAGGTGGACGGCGGAACCGACCGATATGCTTTGGCCTGCGTGGTGTTCGAGTGCCTGACCGGAAGCCCGCCATACCTGGCGCCCACTCCGATGGCCGTGGCCACCCAGCACGTGACCGAGCCCATCCCGGCGGTTCCCCCTGGCACCTGCGACGCCCCCGAACGGGTGAACGCCGTGTTCCAATCGGGATTGGCCAAATCGCCGGGGGATCGTTTTGCCACGGCCACGGAATTCGTCGAGGCGTTGGCCGAGTCGCTATCGATGCCGGCGGAAGCGGTCGAACCATATGCTCCGTCCACCACACCAGTGCCGGCCGCGAGTGGGCCGTCCATCCGCGATCAGACCATTCGGTTTTGCCGCGCACGGGATGGTGTCAACATCGCCTACGCCACGGTTGGGGAGGGGATCCCCCTGATCAAGACGTCGAACTGGTTGAGTCACCTGGAGTACGACTGGAACAGCCCCATGTGGAGCCACTGGTGGGCCGGTCTCGGGAAGCACAGCCGGCTGACCCGCTACGATGCCCGTGGCACCGGGTTGTCTGACCGCGATGCCGAAGATATTTCGCTGGATGCCTGGGTGGAGGACCTCGAAACCGTGGTTGACGCGGTCGGTGAAGACCGCTTTGCCTTGCTGGGTATCTCCCAGGGAGGATCGATCGCCATCGAGTACGCCATCCGCCACCCGGAACGGGTCAGTCATCTGATTCTCTATGGCGCCTTCGCCATCGGTCGTCTGGTGAAACCGACACCGGAAGACGAGGAAAGAGCCCAACTGGACATATCGTTGATCAAACACGGATGGGGTCAATCGAATCCGGCGTTCCG
>JBDHMR010000324.1:0-3148 GCA_039656035.1 Gemmatimonadota bacterium | reverse complement strand
GCCCAGCGCGTCGGGCTATTTGCCACAACACCGCCCTCTGTCGGGGTCCCGCCTGCCAACCAACAGTAGCCCGAAATCCCCGGAGTAGCGCTCCACAGAGCCTAACGGGCGACCGACCGTTCACTCCACCTACATGGCATGCGTCTTGATAATTACACGGGCAACCAACGAATCACCGACGGAGACATCGTGCCGCTCGACAAGAAAGAACAGGAAAAGCGCCGCGAGTTTCGCAAGGGTCAGGTAGCCGTGGATGGAATGCTGCGTTGCCTTTACCAAAATCGTAAGGACACTCAGCCTGCCTCAGCTCCGAAAGAGCGACCGGCAAAGACAGAGGACTGAGCCATGGACGCGCCCTTGCTGGCGGTGGCGAACTTTGTAGTAGTGCTGATGCTGGTTGGCTTGGTGTTCCTGCTGATCAGGCTCAAGACGGGATCGACGAAGGACGAGTCGACTCACGAACAGAAAATGGAGGACCGCGGGTACTAGGGTCATCACTTGATATCAACTAACCGTTAAATCAGGACCCCGGACTATCCGCTTCTCCACCAAACCGCCCCGTTGCCGTCACCGGCATCGGGGCAGTTTGCTTTGGATCCAGAGCTCGTCACCCCCGACGCACCACGCACGACGCACCCCCATCTAGATCAACCCCTCCCGCCGCAACTTCCCAAGCTGGTCAAACCGCTCTTCATGGACCGCCAAGATCTCCGCCGGCGAAACCGTAGCCACGCCCGCCTTCCCGACCTCCACCCCGGCAGCGAAGTTGCCCAACGTCGCTGCTTCCTGCACCGTCGCCCCCGCGGCGAGCGCAGTGCCGACCCAGGCCGTTACCGTATCGCCGGCGCCGGAGACGTCGAACACTTCGCGGGCAATACTGGGGATGTGGGTCGTCTCGCCATCCTTGGTGACCAGGATCATGCCCTCGGGGCCGAGGGTGAGCAGCAGGTTGGCCACCCCGAGTTGTTCCAGGGCCACGGGGAGCGCGTCCTGGTGGTCGAGGTCCACCGATGCTCCCAGCGCGCTCTCTAGTTCACGGCGGTTGGGCTTGAAAACGGTGGCGCCGGCGTAGGCGAAGAAGTGGCGGTACTTGGGGTCGACAATGACGGGAATCCCCCTGCGCCCGGCTTCGACGATGGTGGCATGGATGACGGATTCAACCAGGCAGCCCTTGTTGTAGTCCTCGAGCAGCAACGCGTCGGCGCCTTCGAGCGCCTCGGCGGTGGAGTCGATGATGCTCTGCAGCCGGTCGGGTTCCAGAGCGCCTGCGACTTCCTCATCCAGGCGCACCACCTGTTGGCCCCGGGCCATGACCCTGGTCTTGGTGGTGGTCGGGCGATCGGGTATGGTGAGCAGATGCTGGTCGTCTATTCGGTGGGTGGCCAGTTCCTGCCGCAATGACCTTCCGTGGGGGTCGTCTCCCACCGATCCTATCAGGACGCACTCCGCGCCCAGTGCCACAACGTTGGCCGCCACGTTGGCCGCCCCGCCGAGGGCGGCTCGCCGTTCGTGGACCATGACCACTGGCACCGGGGCCTCGGGCGACAAGCGGTCGGTGTCTCCAATCAGATAGCGATCGAGAATCAAATCCCCCACGACGACGATGCGGCGGCCCCGCATGCTTTCCGTCAGCTCGAGCAGCCGGTGGCGTGCCAGGGCCGGTGGGGTGGGGACGCGGGCTGAGCTCACTTGATCACTCCTTGCCAGTTCAGGGCCAGCGTGGCCTGTATCCAGCCCTGGAATTCTGTCTTGTTCACACCCACCTGGTGGCCGGCATTGTGCACCTGGTTCACCCCCAGATTGGTCTGCACATCGAGGATACCCTGCCGGCCCGACAAGGAAACACCCAGCCGGTAGGTCGTCTCGACGGTGCCGATGAAAATCTGCGGGACGTTGCCGACGTCAGGCGGAATGGGGTCATTGATCCTGCCCTCTCCCTGGCGTCGTACCGTCGCTTCCGGCGCCACGACCCACTGCTGTCGTAAAGGGAACGAAACGACGGCCTTGATCTGGTCGTTGTCGGCGAAGTTGCGCCCGATGCCCACGCCGGAGTCGGTGAAGTTTTCGAATGGATTCGAGGCGCGAAACGCCAGGCTGGAGGCCCGGCTGTACAGCAGCCGCCAGGTCATCCGGGAGCCGAGGGGCCCGTAGGCGGCTATGGTGCCGGCCAAGCGATCGGGAAATCGGTCGGATCCGTTACGGTTCTGGTACTGGATGTCGTCGATGGCGATTTGAGCCTCGAGCGTTATCCTGCGTCCCACTCGCCAGTACAGATCGGTCCCGACCATGATGTTGCCCTCGGCCGAAAGACCGTAGGTATTTGCCAGGAGGAGGATGCTGGCGGGGTTGCGGTACCGGGCCAGAAAGTTCTGGTCCACGCCCGACAAGACAGTGGTCTCCCACAACGCCATGCGGAACCGCTTGGTGAGGTTGAACGCCAGGCGGTGGCCGAACCAGTACCGGTGGACGGTGTTCCCCAGCGTGTCGACCTCGTCGCGCAGTTCGGCCCCCACGGCCCGAAGGTTGATAGACCTCTTGCCGACGTAGAAGGCCCACGAGGTTCTGGGATAGCTGTAGTTGCTCAGCGAGATGCCGTTCAATCCCACCGGTCCCCATTGGCGTTGCAGGTCGCCGAAGAAGATGGAAAACCATTTGAACTGGGCGCTGAGGTACGCCTCGCGCATGCGGAACGCTACGTCGAGTTCCTTGCGGCCGGGCCAGGCCGGGTCATCGATCACTCGCGGTTCCAGCGCCGGACGAGCGACCGCCGCTATGGGTCCGAATACCGCGGTCAGGCCTAGGTCGGCGTAGGGCTGCGCGCCGTCGGGACCCAGCGGGTGCACCACGTCCTGGCGAGCGTTGCTGTAGGCCTGTCCGCCTACCCGTCCTTCCACTCTGCCCCAGGCTTCGGCGTCTTCCTGCCGGTAGTCCTCCCTCAGGGCCAGTGCCAGTCGGCCGCTGGCGGAAGTGGAATCGAGCTGGGACGAATCGATGGCCCGCAACAGGTCGACCCGGCGAAATGGCCTGACCATGGGAGACGGATCCTCGATGTCGCCTCGGGTGATCAGGTGCTCGATCAGCGGCAGCCGAGGGTCGTCGAGTGGGATGTACGGTGAGGCTTGGGCGGACAGGAGGGCAGGCGCCAGGA
>JBDHMR010000323.1:0-3151 GCA_039656035.1 Gemmatimonadota bacterium | reverse complement strand
ACCACGCTGGAATCTTCATCCCGGCCGACACCAGCGCCCAGAACAGCACCGATAGCACCGTGGCCACAGCGCCGCCGGTCATCAAGACCGGCGCGTCCCACATCGCTCCAACAACCCACAACACCAGCGGCGCCAACCAGAAGATTCCCACCAACGAAAAGAACACCGGCAACAACGCCCTGAGGACCGGGTGTTCGTGCAGTGATTGCCGGCCGCCGAGGTACATGTTCTTCGACCACCCCTCCACCAGTTGTCCCAGACCCCGGTACATCCTCGTTGCCATCAACTCGGTCGCGAAAGCAAAAAACACTTGGCGGCCGGCGGCGGCGGTGCGTTGTGCCAAGGCCAGGTCCTCCGCCACCGCACCCTTCACGCTCTCGTGCGTACCAATCGCTTCGTAGGACCGGCGGGGCATCATGATGAACTGGCCGTTGGCGATCATCGAGCGGCTTGATTTGCCACGGTTGACCGTACGAGGGTGGTAACGCACCCCGAGTAGAGCCCACACCTGCGGCATGATGACCCGCTCCCAGAAACCGAGACACAGCTGGTGCGGAGCCACCGTGAGCAGGTCTGGTTCGCGCGCGCGCAGCGCGCCGACCGCGTGGCCGATCAGATCGGGGCCGTGGATGGTATCCGCGTCGGTGAACAACAGGACGTCGGCCGTGGCCGATCGATATCCCTGATGGCAGGCCCACGGTTTGCCGAACCAGCCTTGGGGTATCTCCTCGCCCTCCACCAGCCGGATCCGTGAATCTCCCGCCGCGCATGCTCTGACAATCGTGGCGGTTTCATCGGTCGACCGGTCATCGACCACGATGATCTCCAAAGAATCGTATGATGACGCCATCACAGATTCGAGCACCGTCCTGATGTTGGCCTCTTCATTACGGGCCGGGATGATGACGCTGACCGGCTCTCCCGCGGCTTGGGGAAAGTCTGCCAGGCGGGGTGTCCGGCTTCCCAGGCGGATCAGCAAGAAAAAAGGCCCCAACCACAGGGCCGCTATCAGCATTTCGGTGGGAATGGTCATGCTGCCGTCATGTCTGCGCCGGTCGGGTTACCGATATCAACTCCTCTTCGATGGCTTCGATTTGTCGCTCCACGTCTTCTTCGTCGAACTCGGTTCCCGTCGCGGGGACACCGTTCTGACTGAAGAGCGTCGCCACCAGCGCGTCGGTGTACCCCACGACCGCGACGGCGATGCCTTTGTCGAGTACCCGGTTGAGGCGCATCATTATGGCCAGGCCGGCTCGAGCCCGCATGGCCGCCAGCACCGGGGACAGTGTCCGGGTGAGCAGTTCCCGCAGGTACTGCATTTCCTCCACCACCTCGCCGGCCGCCAACCCCCGGGCCGCCGCCACTCGGCCGTAGTGTTCGCACACGTCGAACCACACCGTCTTGGTCTCACGACGGTACGGCCCAACCATCTCGATGATGATGTCGATGATGAGCTTCAACTCCCGCTCGACAGTCGAACGGGCTATTGTGTTCGAGGAAGTGAGACGGTCGCCTAGCCAATTGGTCCACTGATCGACCATGGCGTCGCGCTGTTCGGCCATCGCTTGGCCGGCCGCGTCAAGTGCTGGGTGCGAAGCGCGCAGTTGCGTCTCCCGGTGAAATGTTGAAGGGTCAAATTTACTGCGGAGGGGCATTGGGGTCAAAAGTAATCCGTCCGCCGGGCCTTAAACCCGGTAGCCGCATAGGGTTGGTCGCACCGGCCGGACCGATCCTGGAGCGCGACGACGTTCGCCGTGCGGTAGAACGCTGCCAAGCTCTTGGCTACCAAGCGGTTGTCGGGGGCAACGCCCACGCCAAGTACGGCTACCTCGCCGGCACCGACCCCGAACGCCAAGCCGATCTCAACAGCGCCCTCTCCGACCCGTCGCTCGATGCAATCTGGTGCCTGCGTGGAGGTTACGGGACTCCACGGTTGCTGCCGCGAGTAGCATACTCCGCCGCGGCTCATCATCCCAAAATCGTCATCGGGTTCTCCGACATTACCGCGCTCCTTCACGCATTGGCCCGTCAAGCGGGCATCGTGACCTTCCACGGCCCAGTCGCCAGGGAGCCGCTCAGCGCTTTCAGCCGTGACGCCATGATGCGGGTCATCGCCAGCACCGATGCCGCCGGTGTCCTTCCACCTGTGCCCGCATCCGACGACGCATCGATCGGGACCGACGGACGCGTCGTTACCCTGCGAGGGGGCAGGGCGGAGGGCCCCCTGTTTGGCGGCAATCTGACCATGATGTGTCATCTAGTCGGAACGCCGTACCTACCAACACTCGATGGCGCCCTCCTGTTCCTGGAAGAAGTGTCGGAGGATCTCTACGACGTCGATCGATCATTGGTGTATCTGCGTAACGCCGGAATTCTCGAACACCTGGTCGGCATCATCATCGGCCGCTTCACCGACATGACACTGGCAACACCCTCCGGAGCCTTGGGCTTCGAAGAAGTGCTGGAGACCCATCTCGGAACCCTGGGCATCCCCGTCGCCTTCGGTTTCCCCATCGGCCACGTCCCCGACCAATGGACCTTACCCCTAGGCGTAATCGCCCGCCTGGACGCCGATGCCGGATCAGTCGAACTCCTAGAGCCAGCCGTCAGCTAACCCCCACAACGCACAACGCACAACGCCCTATCACCCACTCACCATTACATATTCATCTCACTATTCAAGATTCAACATTCAAGATTCAACATTCAAAACGCCATGGCCACTCCAACTATCACCAAGCACACCTTAAGCGGTTCCCTCGGCGACCTCTTCGTCGACGTCCGCACCGGCGACCGTTCCTCTCCCCGGCCAGCGGTGCTCATCATCCACGGCTTCAAGGGATTCAAGGATTGGGGAATGTTCCCCCCGCTCGCCGAACAGTTGGCCCGTGCCGGATTCACTGCGGTCACCTTCAACCTCTCCGGGAGCGGCGCCGACGATGCCGGCGAGTTCTCCCTTCTCGAGCGCTTCGCCCAGGCCACATACCGGGACGACCTCGAGGATATCGACCGGATGTTGCGAGCGATATCGGAAGGCGACCTGGAGTTCCCGCCGCCGACCAGCATCGGCGTGATAGGACACTCCCGGGGCGGTGGTGCCGCCGTCTTGATGGGAAGCGACCCGAGGATTGACGCCTTGGTAACCTGGGCC
>JBDHMR010000322.1:0-3153 GCA_039656035.1 Gemmatimonadota bacterium | reverse complement strand
CTCGGCCTTCCACTAGGAAAATGTTTGCCGGCTTGATGTCGCGGTGGACCACGTTGAGTGCGTGCACCGTCTCCAACGCACTGAGAAGATCCTGTCCCAGGGAGAGAACGTCGTCGGGGTCCATCGGGCCCCGTTCGAGTCTCTGAGAAAGCGTCTCGCCCTCGATGTAATCCATCACGTAGTAGTGGACGCCGTCGGCGACGTCCACGTCGTGGATGGTGACGATGTTGGGGTGCGAGAGTTGCGCCAGCAGCCGGGCTTCCCGTTGGAACCGGGTTTCCATGGCAGCCGTCGCCAACTCGGGTCGCAAGGCCTTGATGGCTACCCGGCTGCGTAGCTTGGTGTTCTCGCCGAGAAACACCACCCCCATACCACCGGAGGCGATTTCCCGTTCAAGGGCGTACTTGGGTTTGAGCGCTTTGCGGAGCCGCTCGAATAGGCTGGCCATGCGTTCCCCATGAGGGAGTCGTCGAAAGGCCTGACCTGGGAATGATGTTGCGCGCCTGAGGGACCGTCAAGCGAGATGACGGCCTCAGAATACTGTCTACTGGCCCGAGTGTTCTGGTCCCGATTCCATTTTCCAGAAACTGATGCCGCCAGGCTGAAGCTGTACCTCGGTACTGGCCGCCACCTCACCGGCGGCGATGTCGATCACGTCGATGGTTCCCGGTACGGCACCGATGGATTCGTTGGAGACGAAAGCGTACCGGGAATCAGGGGTGATTACCACACCGTGGGTCACTGGCCTGGTAGTAGCGACCCGTCGCTCCGCTCCGGTGCCGAGGTCGATCACGGACACGGCTTGGGCACCTTTCAGTGTAGTCACCAAATACCGCCCATCGGGACTCACGTCGGCGTTGTATGGCGCCTTGCCCGTCTGGAACGTGCGCGTGACGTGGAAACTCTCGCGGTCGATCTCGAGAATTTCGCCGCGGCCATTACACGGGATGTACAGGTGGCCGTTGTCGGGCGCCACGGCCACCCATGTGGGCTTGCATGATCCATCGACCATGTGCATCGAAGTTTCGTCCAGGGGGAGTAGTCCCACATGACCGGCAGTGAGCCTCAGTCTGCGGCTTACCTCCAACCGGTCAGTCGCGATCTCGACCAGCTGGTCGCTCATCATGCAGGTGGAGTAGTGGTACGTGCCGTCCATGCTCAGCCTGCTCCCGTGAGGCATGACGCAGGTTTCGATCTTCCTCGCCTCGTCCATGAACGGCGTGAACACCGCCGACACACTGCTGGGCACTCGTTGCCCGTGAAGATTGAAATTGACCGTGAACAGCATCGACCCGTCAGCGCTGATCCCCATCGTGGCGGGGAACAATCCCACTGTGGTAGAGTCGATGAATTCATCCGTCCCGGTGCGGTACTGCCACACCTTCCCGTAAGGGGTCCCGTGCGCCAGCGTGACGTACCAGTAGTCACCCGCCTGCGATACCGTCAATCCGTGGGCGCCGTCCAGGTCGGCCGGTTTGATGCCGACACTGATGGTCTTTTCCTCGATCGCGCCGTCAGGGCCAAAGCGGACCCGTGACACCAGGTCCGATGATTCGTTGGCAACGTAGACCCAATAGGTGGAGGCAGTGGCCGTGGTCGTCGTTGATGACTGCGACTGTGCCGGGCTAGTGCCGTACCCGGCCGAGGACAGCGCCAGTGTCACCCCCATCAGGCGGCGAATGGTCATGGCGTCAGGGCTTCCGGCCTTTGGTGTTTGAGGACCCACAGCCCGCTGTTCATGTCGGACACGAAGACGTTGCCCTTGAACGGCTGGGGGCCCCACGCCAGGGGTGAATTGGGGACTATTGCCTCTCCCTCCGCGCCGGAGGTGATGTACCAACCAGTCTGGCGACCCTGGGCGTACAGGTCCCCACGGAGTTCACCCGAAACGTCGACGATCCGGAGTCCACCCTGGTAATAGGCGATGTACAGAACCTCGTCCTCGACCCAGATGTTGTGCGCCCCAGCCTCGGGCACGTCGAACTTGGCTACTTCCCTGGGGTTGTTGATGTCCGACACATCGATGACGTGGATATAGCCCCGGGGGCCGTTGGTGCACTCGGCGCAGCCGAAGATCTCGTCGCCGAGGAAAACGTAGTCCCGATCGCGCCACGCCACGTGGGTGTTCCCCATGCCGTAGGCGATGCTCGAAACAAAGGCCGGAGTGGTGGCCGTGCCGCCGTGTGTACCGGCGCCGGCGTCGAGGATTACCAGACCATCATCCCAATAGGACAAGTAGAGATACCCGTGCTCGTCGCTCCACACGTCGTGCAAGCTCTTGTCGGTATCGCCGGGACGCAGTTCCCATTGCCCGAGGTGTTGGGGAGCCGCCGGATTGCTGAGATCGACTATGTCCATCCAGTTGCGACCATCGTTGATGCCGTAAACGATGTTGCCGACTATCCAGGTGTTGTGCATCCCGCTGGTCATGCCGTCCGTGAGTTCCGACAGAATCGTGGGGTGAGCCGGGTCTGCCAGGTCGAGTACTACCAGTCCGTTCTGGCGGTCGGATGCTCCTTCGCGTGTGATGATGGCCCACGACGCATCGCCGTTGACTTTTACGTCATTGACGACGCGGGCATCGACCATGACAGAGTCGGTCAGCTGAATGTTGCCCGGATCGGTCACGTCCCACACGAACATCCGTTGGCCACCGCCCTGCGCATGGGTCCCCGTATAGGCGTAATCTCTCCCGTCCTTGCCGGTGAACACCCACAGGTCGCTCGTCGTCACATGGCTTACCGGGGCCTTGCCGATCAGCCGGACACTGGTGGGCTCCGGACGGGCAATCGCCTCCACGGTGGCCTCGGCCGACATCCCGCCGGTGCTCACGACGGCTCGGAAGGCGCCGGGATTCTCGGCCACGAAACTCCCGTCGGCGAAGATCTCCGCCCCCGCCGAGTCGATGCCGAACACTGAATACGACAGTGCCATGCCCTCGATGCGGTTCTTCTTCTTGTCCAGTGGTTGAACGTCGAACCAAACGACATCGCCGGTGAGGACTTGTACGGAGACAGGATCGATCAGGAGATCCTTCAGCGGATTCTTGACGACCTTGAACGTGTATGGCAGTTCGATGTTGCCGTCGGTCCGGGCAACGAGCCGTGCATCACCGGTCTTGTGCAGCGTCAGCACGCCGCCGCCGGTAATCGT
>JBDHMR010000321.1:0-3161 GCA_039656035.1 Gemmatimonadota bacterium | reverse complement strand
GGATGACCGGACAAAGCCGATCTTCTGGTACAAGCGCCACGCCACCTGCATCGGCTGGGTGGTATGCAGCATGACCTGCGCATGCCCCCGCTCCCGGGCGCGCTCGATGCACGCCTCGGTAAGAGCCCTGCCGACCCCGGCGCCCCGTGACTTGGGGTCCACGCCGAGGAGGCGAATGCCCGACGCGTTGCTTTCCTGGGACGCGGTTCCCCCGGCGCCGTAGCGAGCCATGTCACCGTAGTACACCACGCCGCCCAGGAGGTTCCCTTCCGGCGACAGGGCAACGAGCACCTGGGTGTCCTGCTGTTCGGTCAAGCGACCGATGTCGGCGAGCATCCGATAATAGGCCGGCTGCTCTTCCGGCGTGGGGAAACCCTCCAGGCCAGCGTAGATCTCGACCATCAATTGACCCAGGCGGGGGTACTCCTCGCGCCGCACCTCGCGGATCATGGGAGCAGCGCTTCCATCTGGATGTTGCAGCGCGCATAGGGGCTGGGCTGCCCGCGGACCTCCTGGAACCCCAGCTTGCGATACAACGAGATGGCCGGGCCCAGCGCCGTGTTGCTCTCGAGATATACCGAACTGGCGCCGAGGTCCCGGGCGCGCTCCAGCACGGCCCGGCCCAGGAGCCAGCCGATGCCCTTGCCGCGGCAGGTACGTTCCACCGCCATCTTGGCCAGCTCGTAGCGGCGGTCGTCCATCTTTATGAGGGCGCAGGTTCCCACCACACGGTCATGGTGCAGCGCCATGAGGATGGCGCCGCCCGGCTCCAGGATGTGGCGATCGGGATCGTCGAGCGAGATCCGGTCGGCCTCCTCGACCTCGAAGTAGCGTTCGATCCACTCCAGGTTGAGGTCGCGGAAGGCGTCGTGGTGTTCGGGGGTGTAGTCGACGATTTCGGTGTCGGCCCGCTGGCGCTTCAGGTACTTCTCCTTGACTCGGCTCAGTAGGTCACGCGCTTCGAGCGAGTCCTCCAGTTCGCCCAGCGCCCGCCACAGGTCGGAGTGGTTTTCCGCCAGGAGTTCCTGGACCGCCTCGGCGACGTCGGCGTAGGGGACGCGGATCAGGGGGATCAAGGCCCGGCCCTCGTCCGACAGCGCAATGACGTTTACTCGGCCGTCGTCGCGGCTGCGCTCGGTGGTAACCAGGCCGGCCCGGTCCATCTCCTTGATGATCTGGCTGACTGAGGCGTGGGAATGGCCGATCTGCCCGGCGATGCGGCCGGTGGAGATGCCGCCGTCCTCGTGGGACAGGACGTAGAACACCGGGAACCACTTGGGGTCGAGGTCTAGGCCGTAGAGCCGGTAGATCTGGCGGGCGTTGTCGGTGAATGTGTCGCTCAGGCGCCGGAGGCGGGTACCGATGGCTAGGCTGCCGACACGATCGAAGAAGTCCATGGCAATACCGTAAGTAGTTACGTAAGTACTTACAGATACTTTGAGGGTTTGTCAAGATCATCCCCAGGGCAAGGGGAGTCGGTCGGCACGACCAGGGCTGCGCGGCATGTCGAGGATGCGGGGTTCGAGGTGATTCAGTCGGAGGGCGTGGGGCGTCAGACGCGCCATGATGGGTTGAATTCTTTGGGGGCACGGTGGGGGCGACACGCCGGGCGGCCCAGGTCTAGACTCTCTGCCCAATCCAGTCGCACAGGAGTTCTACCTGCCTGTCGAACGACACGGTGTCCCCGGGCCTGCTGCGGAGGAACGGTTGCAGTCTGGCTAACTGCGCCCAGTCGGAGGCGATCAAGTCTTGGCCCAGGACGTCACGCGCCATTTCCGTAACCGACCTGTCGGCGGCTGCAGCGGCCCATTCATCTATTCGCGAAGCCATGCCGAACAGCAGATGCCAGTAGTCCCAGGTCGGCAGATCCGGGAGTATGCCGAGGAGTCGAAGCCATGCTTCCCGATCCACTTGATAATAGTCGCTGGGAGCATCCGGCATCTTTAGAAGGAAGCGGGCAGCCGCCATCTCGTCGGCGGTACGACGGACGGCTACCTTGGTGTAGCCCACTGTAGCCAGCTCCGCTACCGTCGCCTTGCCCGCCTTCCTGCTGAGCAGGAACGCCAGCAGATCGGCCCGCAGATTCACGCCGAATCCCTGGCGCAATCGGAGCATGAGAGCAGCGTCGCTCGTGAAACCAGCGAGCGGCTGCCATTTCTTTCCGCGAGACCCTCCAAGAGAGTCCGCACTGGATTCAGCCAGAGACCGCCATCGATGATCCTTGGCTTCCCCAACGGCGTAGCCGGCGAATTCGCCCACAGCCTGAGCAGTGGATTGGGAAAACAAGGGCATCAGGTTCTTGATCCGTTGCACGCTCAGGAGACGGATCCATTGCTTGCTCCATGATGTGACTAGATCATAGAACCGTCGCTCGTATGTTCCGAAGCACAGAGAGATGAGCAGCAATGCCTCGGGATCGACTATCGATCGTGCAGCTGGATCCGCGTCGACGACCGCGCCGAGTGCGGCCCATTGACGCCATGCAGCGTCGATGGATGTCTCGCGGAGACGGCTAGCGATTTCCTGAAGAGTCTGTTCGGACACTGGCCATCACTCGTTCAAGAGTTTCCGCAAAAGCCCGCGATGGATCTTGCCTTCCGACCCACGACTCAGCCAGGGACAGTTCCTCTGGGGAAGGATTCATCGCCAGGAGGTCTTGGTAGTGGACGCTCCGCGGCCCGATGTCGTCAGCAGCCGCGTAGAGTTTGAGGGAGATCAGGTCTTCTCTACCTGCAAGTCCGACGCGCAGCCCCCCGTACTCACTCCAGGTGACCCGCTTGCCAAAGCCTTCAGGTAATCCCTGCTCCCATTGCAGTGCGGTGACGGTGTTCAACCAATCCTCGTCGAGACTCAGCCGGCTTGCGACGAGCCTCACGGCGCGCCGTAGTGGTTCCGGTAGGGGATCCGGTGGCCTGGTTGCCTCAGGGGCAGGGCCATCTGAGGGCTCCCCAAAGGCCATCACATCCACATCCCTCGTCGTTCGCGAAACGAAACCATGGAGATTCATGGCGGAGCCGCCCACTACGATGATGGCGTAGTGCAGCCCCTGAGCCTCGAGGATCTCACCGAGGGCCCGCAAGGCAGTCGTAACGCCCGACTCACCAGTCAACATGATAGTTCTCGTAACCAACTATAATAGTTATTATGGATATATATAATAG
>JBDHMR010000320.1:0-3161 GCA_039656035.1 Gemmatimonadota bacterium | reverse complement strand
CGCGGTTCACCACGTCGCAGCGCACGTAGCGCGCGTGTCCCCGGTTCACCAACGGATCGTAAGTCCACTTGTGCTCACCCGTGGCGGCATCAAAGGCGTGCATGATGCTCCACGAGCTGGTCAGGTAGATCACCCCGTCCACGACGAGCGGCGTCGCCTCGAGACCGCGAATGGTCGCCATGTCGGCGTACCAGGCCAGCCCCAGCCGATCGAGGGTTTCGATGTTGATCTGGGCCAGGGGGCTGTGCCGTTGCTCTTTATAGGTGCGGCCGTAGGTGAGCCAGTTTTCTTGATCTGTATCCGCGTTGGCGAGCCGGGCGTCGTCGACCCAACTGGCTGGGGGAGGGTCGCCACACGCTGCGAGCCCGATAACGAGGGCGAGGTAGGCGGAGGTCACGGAACATCGGGTGAGGACGGTGCGGGCGCGACAAGCGATGTGGCAGGGCATGGGCCGCTCCGGGCCAGGAGGAAGCGTTCAACTTCGGGAGTGGATCTCAGGTTGTCAAACGATTGCCTGCTACGCCCGCCTAATCCTCTACTTGCTCGAACTGCGCCACGACCGCGCCGTTGCGAACCAGGCGAAGTGTAGTCGGCTCACCAGCCTCCTCAGGCATCTTCTGGAGTTCCAAGCCGCTCGTTCCCAGGATGAGGAAACGGCCGTCAGTGAGCGGCGCCACCCGGCGGCTCACTCTTCCCAGGTCGACGTACAACGTGGCGTCGTCGACGTAGAGACTGATTTCGTCCAGGGGGCCGTCACCACGGTAGGTACCGGCGAATGGCTCCAATGCCGCACTCGGCACATCCGCCGACCGGGGCAGGCTGCCGGGGTCGACCCAGCGGTTGTATTTCTTGAGCGCATCCTGGAGACGGTCGTGGGGCAGGGCATGCGCCGTGAGGCTGTCACGCCCTGTCATGGTCTCGGCCGCCACCATGGCATTGAGGATCGCTTCTTCCGTTGCCTCCACCGTTGCCTCGAACAGCATGCCCATGTCGGCGTTAGGCAGCACTTCGATCTCGGCGGTGGGCCGGGCATCCCATGCGCCGGGGTTACCGGTGGAGAAGGCGATGAAGATGTCGCCCGAGCTGTTGCCGCCCAGGCCGCCCATCCTGCCGATGGCGATTGGCACGCGCTCGGCCAAGCGCTGGAGTTGCTGCGGCAGCAGCGGCGCGTCGGTGGCCACCACTACGATGATTGATCCGCGGGAGAGCACGCTCCAATTGGGCATCAGGTCAGGTATCTCTTTGCCGACCGGCACGCCGGCCACGGCAAAGCGGGAGCGGCCGCCGTAGTTGGCCTGCACCAGCACGCCGAGGGTGTGGCCGGTTCCCGTCAGGCGGGAGGCGGTACCGATACCGCCCTTGAACTGGTGCGCGATCATGCCCGTACCGCCGCCGACGTTGCCCTCCGCCACCGGCCCACCCTTGGCGTCATCGAGGGCTTGGAAGGCGTGATCTCGGGTCACATGCTGGCCCAGGATGTCATTCAACACGTCGTACGTTTCGGCTACCACCGGGTAGGTGTACCACAGGCCGCCATCGGGGGCCGCGTTGTTGCCGGTGGAGTCCATCCAGGCGATCACGGCATCGCGCACCACGCCGACGCTGAAGGTGTTGGTGATGGTGATCGGTGTCTCGAGAAAGCCCGACTCCTCGATCCAGTGGATACCGGTCATCTCGCCGTTGCCGTTGAGGGCATAGGTGGCGGCGTAGACGGGGTCGAACGTTCGGCCGCGCGGGAGGATGGCGGTCACGCCTGTTCTGACCGGCCCGACACCCTGGACCAGTGGGCCCTCACCGCTGATGAGGGTGACATGACCCACTTCGATGCCGGGTACGTCGGTGATGGCGTTGAGTGGTCCGGGGAGGCCCTCGAAGGGGATGCCCAGGTCGCGGGCGCGTACGTCTTGTGCTATGGCGATCGATGGCGTGGACCAAGTGGCGGTCGCCAGCAGCAGAATGATTTTGGCGGCTTGCGTTCTGTTCATGTCCAATATCCTGGTTGGTCTCGGTGGGTGCCTGACGGAGAGTAAATCGATGGCACGGTGGCGGTGTCGAGGGATCATGCTCGTGGTAGGGTACAGGTCGTATGCGGGTCCTGCAAGTTACGCTGCTGGCACCTAGAGGGGTTGCCAGGCTCGGCTCGGGCGGAGGCAGTTCATAGGTGAGTGGTGAGTGGTGTAGGCTGCCCGCTGCTAGCTGACAGCCGATAGCCGCCCGCCGACTCACCGCCCTGTCCCAATCCCCCTACCGCCCCCATATTACGTCCCCATGACCGACCGCCTGGACCAACTGAAGGCCGCGCTACAGGGCCGCTACGAGATCGAGCGCGAACTTGGCCACGGCGGCATGGCGACGGTCTACCTGGCCAACGACATCCGGCACCAGCGGCAGGTCGCCGTCAAGGTGCTGCGCCCGGATTTGGCCGCGGCGCTGGGGCCCGAGCGGTTTCTGCGCGAGATCCGCATCGCGGCCAATCTCACCCATCCACACATCCTACCGTTGCACGACTCGGGCGAAGCCGAGGGCTTCCTCTATTACGTCATGCCCTACATCGAGGGGCAGACGTTGCGAGAGCGTATTGAAAAGGAAGGGGAACTGCCGGTCGTGGAGGCGGTGCGTATCATCCGCGAGGTGGTCGATGCGCTGGCCTTTGCCCACTCGCAGGGGGTGGTGCACCGGGACATCAAACCCGACAACATCATGCTGACAGGCGGCCACGCCATCGTGGCGGACTTCGGAGTCGCCAAGGCTGTCAGCGAGGCCACGGGCCGCGACAAGCTCACCACCGCCGGTGTGGCCCTGGGCACGCCCGCCTACATGTCTCCGGAGCAGGCCACCGCGGATCCCCACGTGGACCACCGCGCCGACATCTATGCCGTGGGCGCCATGGCCTACGAGGTGCTCGCCGGGAGAACCCCGTTCACCGGCGCCACGCCGCAGTCGGTGCTGGCGGCCCACGTGACCGAACAGCCGGATCCGGTGAGCAAGCATCGCGACCAGGTGTCCGGGGAACTCGAAGCGGTCATCATGAAGTGTCTGGCCAAGAAACCGGCCGACCGGTGGCAGAGCGCGGACGAGATGCTGCCATATCTGGATGCGTCGGCAACGCCCAGCGGGGGACTCACGCCGGCGGGCACCAGGCCAGTGGAAGCAGTGTCGGG
>JBDHMR010000319.1:0-3169 GCA_039656035.1 Gemmatimonadota bacterium | reverse complement strand
CGACTCGATCAGATTTCTGGGCTGGAGACGGACGCCAACAGGTAGTCACGATTCAGGCGGGCAATGGTATCGAGCGGGATTTCCTTGGGGCACGCGGCATGACATTCGCCGTAGTTGGTGCACCCACCGAAGCCCTCGATATCCATTTGCGCCACCAAATTGAGGGCCCGGCGGTGTCGCTCCAGTTTGCCCTGCGGCAGCACGCCGAGGTGGGTAACCTTGGCCGCGGTAAACAACATGGCCGAGGCGTTGGGGCATGCCGCCACACATGCGCCACATCCGATACACGACGCCGCGTCCATGGACGTGTCGGCGGTGTCCTTGGGGATGAGAATCTCGTTGGCGTCGGGCACACCGCCGGTCGAAACGCTGATGAAACCGCCCGCCTCGATGACTCTGTCGAAGGCACTGCGGTCGACAACCAGGTCGCGCACCACGGGGAAGGCCTTCGCTCGCCACGGCTCGATGACGATGGTGTCGCCGTCCCGGAAGGTCCGCATGTGCAGCTGGCAGGTGGCGGTACCCTTCATCGGTCCATGCGGCTGACCGTTGATCATCAGGCTGCACATGCCGCAGATGCCTTCACGGCAGTCCGAATCGAAGGCGATGGGTTCCTTACCGTCGTCGTTCAGTCGTTCGTTGACGACGTCGAGCATCTCCAGGAAAGACATCTCGGGACTGATGTCGTTGGCCGGATAGGTCACCATGCGGCCTTCCGTACCGGCCGCTTCCTGCCGCCACACTCGCAGGGTCAGGTTCACTTGTAACTCCTGACGGCGAGGTCGACGTTTTCGAACGCGGGTGGTTCGATGTGACGGATCGGGCTCGAGTCAGCACCAGAGGACTCCCACGCCGCCACGGGCGCGAAATGTTCATCGTCTCGGGTGGCTTCGCCCTCGGCGGTCTGGTATTCCTCACGGAAGTGCCCACCACAAGACTCGGTCCGCTCCAGTGCATCGCGGCACATCAACTCGGAGAACTCGAGGAAGTCGGCCACCCGCCCCGCTTTCTCCAGCGCCTGGTTGAAGCTGGCCGCGCTCCCCAACACCCGGACGTCACGCCAGAACTCGGCTCGAATTTCCGGGATGCGTTCCAGGGCCTCCCGCAGGCCGGCGTCGTTACGGGCCATGCCGCACTTGTCCCACATGAGGCGTCCAAGTTCTCGATGGAACGAATCCGCACTGCGTGTTCCGTTCACGTCCAACAACCGCTGGGTCCGGCGACCCACATCGGCTTCCGTCTTCTGTACGGCCGGGTGGTCGCTGGCGATCGGGTCGAGCGGCGTCCGCGCCAGGTAGTCGCCCATGGTCGACGGGATGATGAAGTAGCCATCGGCCAGTCCCTGCATTAGGGCGCTGGCCCCGAGACGGTTGGCGCCATGGTCCGAGAAGTTCGCTTCGCCGATGATATGCAGACCAGGCAGCGTGCTCATCAGGTTGTAGTCCACCCACAGCCCACCCATGGTGTAGTGGGGCGCCGGGAAAATCCGCATTGGGACCGAGTAGGGATTCTCGTCGGTAATGCGGTTGTACATCTCGAACAGGTTGCCGTACCGCTCTTCTATGGTATCGCGTCCCAGCCGAGCAATCGCGTCGGCAAAGTCGAGGTACACGCCGAGCCCGTTCTTGCCCACCCCACGACCTTCGTCGGTTACTTCCTTGGCGGCCCGGCTGGAGATGTCGCGTGGTGCCAGGTTGCCGAAGCTGGGGTACTTCCGCTCGAGGTAGTAGTCGCGTTCGCTTTCGGGGATGTCCGCTGAGGCCCGGGTGTCGCCCTGAGCCGCGGGTACCCATACACGACCGTCGTTCCGCAGCGACTCGCTCATCAACGTCAGCTTCGACTGGTAGTCGCCTTCTACGGGGATGCAGGTCGGGTGGATCTGGGTGTAGCATGGATTGGCGAACGCCGCACCGCGTTTGTAGGCCCGCCAGGTAGCGGTGACGTTGCACCCCAAGGCGTTGGTCGACAGGTAGAAGACGTTGCTGTAGCCGCCCGTGGCCAGCACGACGGCGTCACCAAGGTGCGAGCGGACCGCCCCGGTAACCAGGTCCCGGACCACCACGCCCCGCGCGCGCCCGTCGATGACGATGATATCGAGCATCTCGGTGCGCGGGAACATTTCGACCGCCCCGCGTCCCACTTGCCGCGCCAGCGCCTGGTAGGCGCCGAGCAGCAATTGCTGACCCGTCTGGCCACGAGCGTAGAACGTGCGGGACACCTGAGCACCGCCAAACGAACGATTGTCGAGCAGCCCGCCGTATTCCCGGGCAAAGGGAACTCCCTGCGCTACACATTGGTCGATGATGGCGACGCTGATTTCGGCCAGCCGATGGGTGTTGGCCTCCCGCCCCCGAAAATCACCGCCCTTGATGGTGTCGTAGAACAGCCGGTAGACGCTGTCGCCGTCGTTCTGGTAGTTCTTGGCCGCGTTGATGCCGCCTTGAGCTGCAATGCTGTGGGCCCGGCGCGAAGAATCCTGGAAGCAGAGACACTGCACCCGATAACCCAGCTCGGCCATGGTGGCGGCCGCCGAGGCGCCTGCCAGGCCGGAGCCCACTACGATCACCTTGTGTTTACGCTTGTTGGCGGGATTGACCAGCTTCATGTCGAACTGGTATCGCTGCCATTTATCGGCGAGAGGGCCGTCAGGGATCTTGGCGTCGAATTCCATCGCTAGAAGAACTCCGGGTTACCGCATCAGACCGAAGAGAATGGCCAGCGGGATGGAGGCAAACCCGACCGGCACCACGATGGCCACCAACGTGGCCACGGTCCGGCGCAGACGATCGTAGCGTGGATTGGTGACGCCCACCGTCTGGAACATGCTCCACACCCCATGGTATAGATGACCCGCCAGAGCCACCATGGCCACCAGATAGAACAGGCCGATCCACCAGGTGCTGAGATACGACACCAGGTTGCCGTACACGTCCGTATGGCTGAACGCGGGATGCACCACGCCGACCGTCAACTCGAGAATGTGGTAGACCAGGAAGACCAGCAGCAACACACCACCCCAGCCCATCGCGCGCGAGGCCAGAGTAGAAGCCGGGTGTTGCAGCTTGGCGTATTCGACTGGACGGCTCAGACGATCGAGCTGTTTGAGGCTGTACGCTGCGTGAATGTGGACTACCAACGCGACGACGAGGAGAATCCGTGTCCCCCACAA
>JBDHMR010000318.1:0-3173 GCA_039656035.1 Gemmatimonadota bacterium | reverse complement strand
TTCGAGGGTCATGGACTTGGAGACCGACCACATCTCCGCATCCTCCATCCAACCTGGGGTAAGCCACTCGTGGGTGACGGCGAACAGGGCGGCGTACCAGGTCTCGGGTTCCTCGTCGTCCGAATCCTCATCCTCACCTTCGTTGCCGGTGGCGTCTCCGTCCGAATGGGCATCACCGTCCTCGGCATCATCCTCGGCGTGCTCATCCTCCTCGATCTCCCTTGGAGCCCAGGTACTGATGACCCACGACCGGGTCGTGTCATAGACCATGGTGACGTTCCGGTTCCACCACGGTCGATCACCCTCGCCGGTCATCTCGTACGTCCCAAGAATGGGCGCGGCGAGTTCGGTGGACACCAGCAGCTCGACGGTAGGTTCGATGGTGATGTCGAGTGGGACATACGTGGTGCCCCACTGCATTGCCAGAGTGGCACCGTCCATCCGCAGGTCGAGGAAGGACCACGTCAGCGTATTAAGGAACGGCTCGCGCTGTTCAACGTCGACCCAGAAGTGGATCTGCTCGTCGTTGCTCTCGGGCTCCGGGAGGTGAAACAGCGAGTCCTTGGGTTCGAGCCACACCTCCCACGCGGTTGTGTCCTGTACCACGAACCAGACGGAGTACTTGCCGATCGGGATGTCCTGGCCCTGAATGTTTACCGGCTTGTCGATTTCGAGCGTGGTGGCCCAGTCGGCCCCAGGGGTCCACACGTGATCCCAGTGTACCACGTCGCCGCCGAAGAGCGGCGAACGGCCCCGGGCGCGGGGGCGGGCGTAGTCGATGGTGATGGTGGTGCCATCGACGGTCTGGTGAACGCCACCACGTTCGCTGGCCTTGATCTGAGCGTGAGCGGGGCCGATGGAAGAGGCTGTTAGAATGAAAGGGAGTGCCCCCAGCAACAGTCTTCGTGAAATCATTAATACTCCGATTCCGTAGTTGGCAGCATTTGACTGGCTTTCTGCTGTTCTTGGACGCGACCAAGTCGAGCAGCATCATGCTGGGGACAACATACGGAAACAAGCCGTACAAAGTGTCGCTCGCGGCCCTGCTCGGCTATCCAGTTACTGCACGTTCGCGTTGAACATGTCGGCCGCCACCTTCCATTCTCCATCGATCTTGACCCACACCTCGAGGTACTTCATGGGCAGGGTGACGCCATCGTGGGTTACCCCGCTGGCCCGGCCATAGACATAGGCCATGTCGCCGCCGGCTGATACCTTTGCCATGACCGGTTCCCAGTTTATATCGGAAAACGCGTCCGGCATGCCTTCCCATGCGGCGCGGATGGCCTCATGACCCTGCTGAATGCCTACTCCAGGAGGCAGCAGCACGGCGTTTTCGGCGTGCAGTGCCTGGATCCAGTCCATGTCACCGTCGGTGTATCGCTGGACCCATTCGAGATCCAGTTCCATGATGGCCTCGGCCTCGAGGGCAGTGTTGACCGCCGGCGGGGCATCGGCTGCGGTGCCGGCTCCGCCGCACGCGGTGAGTACCAACGCGGCGGTAGCGAACGTCAAGGTGAGAAGCTTGGGCTCGGCCTTTGTGTTTCCCATGGTGATGTTCTCCTGGTAGTGCAGGTTCGTCTGATTACACATAGTGCGCACAGCGCCTAGCAAGTGTCGAGGCACTTGGGCAGCTAGATCATAACCTCTGATGGTCGACCCACCAGGGTCGTAGCCATCAGGCGTCCTTCAGGCCACATACCCGGAGCCTCCTCACGACGACACACTCTTCGAGAGCGCTTTGCGGATCAGCGCCGCCTTGAGCCCACCGTACAACAGGATGCCACTGCCGATGCGAAGCGCGAGGCGAACACCGCCGTGCCCGTCGGCCTCGGTTGCAAAATGAATGAATCCAAAGTACGCCAGTACGGCCCCTGAGAGGAGCAGGGCTACGGCAAGCTTCAACAGATTCCCGGATGCCCGGAGGAACAGAGACTTGTCTTGAATGTGCATTGTTCGCGCGTCTCCCATGTACCATCAATCAGATGCGATTCGATTCTTCGTTCCCGTCAGGGCTCCCAGTGGAATCTTGCCCCCGCTTGGTTCCTCGCCGTCAAGAGAGGCATTCACCGCTCGCCGTAGACGCGACCACGCTTCACCACCATCACCACCCCTTCGGTATGCCTGATGTTGGCTATGGGATCGTCGTCAAGCACCACCAAATCGGCCAGCTTCCCAACTTCCACCGTGCCGCGAGTATCGAGCACGTTGGTGGCCGCTGCTGCCGTCCGCGTAGCGGCGTCGAGCGCTTCGGCAGGGCTCAGGCTTGCCAGCTCCACCAACAGCTGCATCTCCCGGTGGATATTGGGGAGCGAAACGCCGTCGGCTCCGGCCAGAGAATCGGTGCCGGCGCTGATGCGGACTCCCGCTCCGTGGGCCCGTGCGACTAGCGCAGCTGACACCCGCAGGTTGGACGGCCGGTCCTGATAGACGAAGAGCGTCGGTTCGTAGATAGTGCCATGCCGTACCATGGCCATCAGCACGCTGTCGATGGCCGGGTCGCTGAGGTCGAGCGCGGAATCGGGGTCGGTGGCCAGCAGGGTGCGGGCCCGCTCACGACCCAAGGCAAAGGCCAGGTGTGAAGCGTGCGACACCACGTCGGTGCCGGCCTCGACCACGTCGATCGGTTCCGCCGGGCCCACGTAGAGATGAGACCAGACAGGCAGGTCCTGTCTGTGCGCCTCGGCCACCACCGAACGAACCACGCTGGCGTTCAGTCCGGCGTACAGTTTGATGGCCGTCGCCCCGGTGCCACGCGCTTCGGCGACCGCCTGGTGGAAATCGGTCGTGTCGGTCATGCTGCGCATCCAGGGGAGGGCACCCGGCACGGCCCCAGCCGAGGCGGCTGCGGCACGAGGGTCGGCAAAGAACGCAGGACTGGCGAACAGTGCCACGTAGTGGATGTCGGGGCTCACGATGGCTCCCACCAGCGCGTCACGGGCGAGCGAACTGAGTGCCCTAACGTCGCCGGCCATTTCGCGGATGGTGGTCACGCCTCCCAAGAGCGCGTTGCATAGCCGGCGCTCGGTCCGCTCGCGCGTGTCCTCACCCGCCGGGTCGGTCGCCACGTGGGTATGGGTGTCGATGAGTCCCGGGATCAGATACCGGCCCGCGAGGTCGATCGACTGCGTGCCTTCGTCGAGCGGTCGAGAACCCGTTGGGAAAATGGCCTC
>JBDHMR010000317.1:0-3180 GCA_039656035.1 Gemmatimonadota bacterium | reverse complement strand
TGGAGAACCTGCAAGTGCTCCCGGAGGACATCACTGTCCCCCAACTCATCGGTGTCATGCGCGGGACAGCAGGTGGTTTGGGCGTCCGGTGCACCTATTGCCACGTGGGGGAAGCAGGCCAGCCACTGGCGACCTACGATTTTGCAGCCGACGACAAGAAAACGAAAGAGAAAGCCCGGGTCATGCTCCGGATGGTGAACCACATCAATGGGGAGCATTTCGCTGACCTACCGGGAGATCCAGCCGACCGGCTGACCGTGCGATGCGCCACCTGCCACCGAGGACAACCCCGGCCGCTAACGCTGGCAGAGGCGTTGACCGAGGTGCTGGACGAGCAGGGCATCGACTCCGCCGTGGCGCGGTACCACACCCTGCGGGATCGGTTCTATGGCCAAGACACCTACAACTTCGACGAATTCAGTTTGAACGGGTTGGGCTATCAGTTGTTGAGAAGCGGCCGCACCGAGGATGCCGTAGCCATTTTCCGACTCAACGCAGAGATGTACCCCGAGTCGGCCAATGTCTACGACTCCCTGGCCGATGGTCTCAAGGCATCCGAAATGCCACAAGCCGCACTCCGCTCCTACGAGGCGGCCTTCGAGTTGAATCCGCAAATGAGGGGATTGCAGGCGCGGATAGACTCGCTGAGGTGATAAGTGCGCGTCCTGCGCACTCTCTACTCCTCCTTCTTGAGCACCTCTTCGATATCTTGCTGGGCTTTCCGCAGGATATCCACTATTCGCTCCGTGCGATCATCGCCTGGGCGCTCCCGCCAAGCCTGTTTGTAGGCCATGCCGGCCATGCGGGCGAAGGTTTCGTTGAGGTCGCCGATGGTACCGCCGGCGAGGCCTTCGACGGCCTCGCGCACCCGCTCCAGGATGTCATCGAGCACATCACGATGTTCGTCCAGGAATGCTTCTCCTTCGGGCGTGATGTGGTACACCTTCTTGCCCCCGGTCTCGACGACGCGGACATGGCCCTGGTCTTCCAGGAGTTGCAGGGTGGGGTAGACCGTGCCGGCGGAGGCGGTGTACCAGCCACCGGTTTCCTGCTCCAGCGCCTTGATGATTTCGTAGCCGTGCCGCGGTTTCTCCCTGATGAGCCGCAGGATGACGTATTTGACCTCGCCGGACTCGAAAAATTGCCTTCTGCGTCGGCCACCCTGCGGACCCTGACCCCGGCGTCTCGACCCGCGGCCGGTGGACGGACCGCACCAGGCGTCCCATGGTAGATGGCCGAATCCGGTGGAAAATCCGCGGAACCCCCAGTCGTTATTGGACATAGCCCCTCCAGCCTCACCAAGGTTTTCGATATAGCGTACGATACAACGTACGATATATCGTGTAACAGTTCAAGGGCCTTCTCAGTGTGGGACATCCGACCCCGGTCGTCCCCTTCCACGAAGCCGCCCGAGACTCCATACTCCATGGAGGGCCCGACGGGCCCCGCAACGGAAGCGGTACGGCGGCAGGTCGGGACAGGTTGAGTTGTTAGCGTTCCTCTTTACCGCCATCAGTTCTTTCTGGCACGGACTACCGCCGTTACCGCTTTCCCGCTCTCATGATGCCAATCCCCGAGGTCCATCTGGCCCAGTGGTTCCCTGTCGTGCGACGCACGGCCGGGATATTGGTGTGTGCCTGTGCGCTGAGTGTCGGGGCCCACGGTACGCTCCTGGGGCAGGACGGTCTTCCGAGGACCCTTGACGAGAATTTTTATCGCCGTCCCTACCCGCAGCTAGTCAAACGGGTGCTGTTGCCGGCGCTCCTGACTCTGACGTTCGAAACGGAACCCAACGACGACTTCATGACCGCCAATCCCATCGTCCTTGGGGATACGGTGGGTGGCGACATCAACCCGGCCGGCGACATCGACTACTTCGCCATCGATCTCACCGTCGGTGAGCGGGTGGACTTCGACATCGACGCCTTCGGCGTTGGATCCTCGGCCGATCCAGTGCTGCGGCTGTTCAATGTCGACGGCGTGACACTGGTCGACATCAGCGACAACGTGGTCGGTCTCGATCCCCGAATCGTTTATGAGCCGCTCACGTCGGGCCGATTTTTCCTGCAGGTATCTGACGCCGCCGGCGCGGGTGGACCCAGCAACTTTTTCTATTCCCTCAAGGCGACGGTCGTTCCGACCGGCCCGGGAGATCCCACTACATTTTTTGCCCTGGCACTAGGCGCGCCGATGGGGGCGGCCGCGCTCCCTGCCGATGAATTCGTGGTGGTCGATGCCCTCGACATCAGACTGCTCCACGTCGATGGAGGAGGATCGAGCGAAATAGCCAGTTTGGTTACCACCAATCTTGGCAACCAAGTCGACGTCGTACGGGACGTTGTGATCGATGGGTTCGGCAACCGCCTGGTCGTGGGGCGCCAGAGCCTCTTCCAATCGGTAGTGTGGCGCGTCACTCCCGCAGGAGATACCACCTCGTACCTGGTAAGCAATAGCGGTTCGTCATTCTTCTCGGCCATCACGGTAGACCGCAGCGGGGACATCTGGGTGGCGGACCAGGTGGAGGGCAGCAGCCTTCCGATGGCGATTGCCCATTTCGATCCTCTGGGCCGCTTCCTGGAGGCGTTCGACGTGTCGGCGGCTGGGACGGACATGTTCGACCTGGCGTTCTCTCCCGCGGGTGAACTGCATTTTTCCAATCTGTTCGGCGACGTCTACAAGTTGGTCGGCGGCGCTCCCGTCAGGGTGATTCAAAGGTCGGGCTTCTCGGAGGGACTGGCGTTCGACGTGGACGGATACCTCTACCTGGCCGATGGGTCGCTTGGGAAGATCATGTTGTACGATCCCGCCTACGTCCTGATCGACGATCCATTTGCCGGGACCAACCTGGCAGGGCCGCTCAATCTGGTGTTCGGACGGGATGCCGGTGGTGCTACTACCGGCCGTCTGTTTGCCCTGAACTTCGGACAGGGTCTCCCGCCGCCGTTCGCCGGGGCCATGATGGCCGCCGCCCCGGGATCGGCCCGGGCGGTTGGCTACCCGGTATCGGACTTTCTGGAGGTGGCCACGGATTCCCTGCGGGCCGCCCCGGTGGGGTCCCCCTACTCGGATACGCTGGAGGTCGTAGGACAGGCCCCGACGTGGACCATCATCAACGGCAACCTCCCCCCGGGATTGTTCCTGGATGGGGAAACCGGCGAGATCGCCGGTGAGACTGCAGAT
>JBDHMR010000316.1:0-3184 GCA_039656035.1 Gemmatimonadota bacterium | reverse complement strand
AGCCGTTCGGGCTCGCTCGCTTGAGGAACTCCAGCGGGCGCTCAAGAACCTTCCGGCCAAGGGCCGCAACCAGCGGCATCGACCACCCCGGCGGCGGCGGCGACGGTAGCCCCGACGGTACCGGTCAGAGCACCGACAACCAGGTCTGATGGAAGGATTCGTGCACCCGGTCCGGATCGTCTCCCCGGACCAGTGCCAATTCGAATCCATCGAGCGCGGCATCGATGGACCGGACCACCGGTTCCTCAACCGATTCCAAGCCAAATGCTTCGGCGATAGCAGCGGCCAAACGGCCGTGGTATTCTGACGGGAGCCGAGCCGCTTGGTGTACCGGTGAGCTGGTATGGCCCAACAGGCTGAGCCAAGCCCTGGTGCGACCGGTGGAGGCTGTGGTAACGAGGACGGTCCACAGGGCATCCAGGGCTTCAGTACCGCCGGTACCCAAGGCTCCCAATCGGTCTTCAACCTTGGCCCTGGCCAGGCGGTCAGCGGCGGTACCGAGGAGTTGTTCCTTGGTTTTGTGATGGTAGTGTACCAGGCCCTTGGCGCAGCCCGCTTGGTCGGCGACGGCGGAAACGGTCCATTTTTCCAGGCCATCCCGGACCAGGACATCGAGTGCGGCGCCTGAGATTTGTTCCTTGAGCAAACCGTCTCTCCTGACTGACTGTACAGTCAATTTAGAAAGACCTGGTATCGGTGCAAGCCCTCGTCAACGTGGTGTTGGTGCTCGTTCAGGTCATGTTTGCCAGCATGGCCATCGCCGGGAAGTTGGTATTTCCGGAAATCCCACCACAGAGTCTCGTCGTCATTCGGGTCTCGGCTGCGTTCACGGTCTTGTTTCTGGTCTATCTGATTACCGGTCGGGGCCGAGTGCGGAGTGGCCGGGATTGGGTCATGCTGGCGATCGTAGGCCTCCTCGGTGTTACTGCCAACCAGAACCTGTTCCTCATGGGTCTTGAGCGGTCTACTGCCATCAACGCCAGCATCCTGGTAACGACCGTTCCCATATTCACCGTGCTCTACTCCGTCTTGGGCCGGCAAGAGCGCGCCTCGGCCTCCAAGATTGGCGGCATCGCCCTGGCGGGGCTGGGCGTCGTGTACCTGATCGGCCCGGATCGCGTGTCACTGGCGCCCAACTTGGCTCTGGGAAATGGTTTAGTGGTAATGGCCATGGCCTGCTACGCCGGTTTTCTGGTGCTCATGAAGCCCCTCCTGCGCCGGTACGATACGCTGACGGTGATCGTCTGGGCCATGTTCTTTGGGCTGCTTGGGACTCTGCCTGTTGGACTTGGCACCCTCTCCCGACTTTCTCCCACCGAGGTGCCCGCTGGTATCTGGGCTGTTGTTGCTTACATAGTCATAGTCCCGACCATCGGTGCATTCTTCCTAAGCGGATGGGCCCTCAAGCGCTCATCCTCCCAACTTGTGGCGGCGTATATCTATCTCCAGCCGTTGGTTACAGCCTCGATCGCCCCCGCAATCCTCGAGGGTGAGCGCGTCACCTCACGAATGATCGTTGCCGGGCTGGCAATCTTTGCTGGTCTCGGATTGGTGATACTGGGCGAGGTAAGGGGCGGCGGGGGCGGCGGGAGCAGCGAGGGCAGTGTGGCACTAGAGTAGGTCCATGGAGAGATGGCCAGTGCATGCCTGCTCCCGCTGCCCCCGCCGCCCTCGCTGCCCCCCGCCTAGGGTCGGCCTTGTGTGGCCGACCCGCACATAGTACGTCTCTCTATGAAACCCCTGTCCCTTCTTGGCCGTAGACCCTGGTATGACTATGACAGAGCAACCTCAGAGCCCATCCAAGCCATCCCTGTTCTCCCCGCTGGCCAAATCGCTGCTTGACGGCTTCAGCGAGGGCGTGCTGGTGTTTTCGGCCGAAGGGGAGGTCATCTACGCCAACGACCCCGCCATCGAGGCTTTGGATGGCGCCGAACTGTCGCTGGAGTCCGAGGATCTGCAGCCGCGCCTGGCGGCGATCGGTGGGCGCTTACAGCCGCTTAGAATCGGCAACATGGACCTCGGCGAAGCGATGTTCATCCCGGGGATCACCGGTCCGACGACGTTGGCCGGTCGCGAGAAGGACGCCATTCTGAAATCGCTCGAAATGCACAACTGGCGGTTGGCCGACACGGCCAAGTACCTCGGCATCAGCCGGACGACGCTGTGGCGCCGTCTCAAGGCCTACGGGCTTCACCGGGACGGTCGCAGCAAATGGGCATCTCCGCAGTCGCGGTCCTAGCCCTCTCTCTTCAGGCTAGCGGCCAGCTCCCCGACTCTACCTACGCAAATGAAGCGACGCGGAACCTGATTCTGCGCGCGCAGATCCGGCATCGGGCTCAGGATTCGGCGGTCACCGACTACCGGGCCCGGATGCGCTATCGCATTTCATTTTCGCTCGGGCGCCGGCGCTGGGCCCGGATCCCCATCGCGGCGGTCGAGGAAAAAGAGGCCATCGTTCAGTGGCAGCTCCCCAACGACGTGCGCGTCGACATCATCGGGCAGCGGTCCAAGGCGCGCAAAGAAGACTGGCAGATCAATTCAGTGATGGACCATCCGTGGTTCTTCCCCCGCAACATCGGCGACTCGGTTTCCTTCTTCGGAAGCGAATTTCCCGAACGGGCCGCGCTTCATCCGCTGGCGTCGGATGGGCCCGATTGGTACCGCTACGCCCTGACCGACAGCGTCAGGCTGTTCCTTCCCTCGGGTCGGGAACTTCGCATGCTCAAGGTGGAGGTCGTCCCCAAGGGGGAGGGTCTGGCCTTGATCGTCGGCAACATGTGGCTGGACGGGGCGACGGCCCAGGTGGTTCGGCTCACCTTCCGGTTCGTTGGAACGGGACTGTGGGAGATCGCCGATGAGGATGACTCTGATTTCAATACCACCAAAGCCAATCAGATCATCAATCGCATCCTGAGTGTCGATGCCGACATCGAATACTCCCTGCAGGACGGCGAACACTGGATGCCGTACCGTCAGGTCTTGGCGGGCAGGGTGCAGATCCCGATCATCACCGACATAGTGATCCCGTTCGAGGCCACGGCATCGTTCGACGATTACGAGATCAACACGGGTCGCCGGATCGTCTTCACGGTGCCGGACCCAGATTCGGCCGAGGCCCGCCAAGAGCTCAAGGATCGGCGAGAAGAAATTCAGGATACGCGGAGGAGCGGCGAACGGTACTACG
>JBDHMR010000315.1:0-3184 GCA_039656035.1 Gemmatimonadota bacterium | reverse complement strand
TCACGATTCTGATCGCGCATGTGGTCCTCCCTGAGGAGCCGATGACCATGCGCAAAGTCGGCGGCGTGGTCCTGGGGACAGTCGGTGTGGCCCTCATTTTCAGTGACCAACTCAGTGGCAACAGTCCGATGGCCATATGGGCCATCATCGGCTTTCTTGTCGGCGCCGTGGCCATGGCACATGCCCAGGTCGTTGTGCGGGCCAGGGGCCATCGGGTCGACCCGGTGGTTCTGGCGGCGGTCCAGACAGCTGTGGGAGGAGCGGTGCTTTTTGGCATCGGCACATCGACAGAAGGCCCGCTGTTGGATCAAGCCTGGTCGCTCCGCGCCGTGTTGGCCGTCACCTACCTGGCCATCCTGGGGACCGCCGTTGGGTTCGTTGCGCTGTATTACCTCCTGCGCCACATGCAGGTAACCCAGGTCAACTCGATGATGCTGGTGCACCCTCTGGTGGCCATCGTGTTGGGGTGGTTGGTGCTCGGTGAGCAGCTCAGCTGGCCGGTCCTGGTGGGCGCCGGCGCGATCGTGTTTGGGCTGGTGCCGTTGCTCCGTCCGGCGCCCCGCACCAAGACGCAGGCGGGCCACCTGACAATCACCGGTGAATTCCAAGTCGAAGGGGCAGGGGACTGACCACGAAGGAGGCACTATGACGGCGATGAAACAACCCATTTGCGACGTGCTTGATGCACGCTATCGCTTGGGACGCGAACTCGGTCACGGTGGGATGGCCACGGTGTATCAGGCCGAGGATCTGCGGCATTCCCGGCAGGTGGCGGTGAAGGTGCTCCACCCGGAGCTCGCCAGCCGCGTAGGGGTAGACCAGTTCCTTCATGAAATCAGCGTCACGGCCAGACTGCAGCACCCGAACATTCTTCCTCTGCTCGACTCTGGCACTTGCGACGGGTTGCCGTACTACGTGATGCCCTATGTGGCGTGCAAATCTCTCTACCACTCCAGGCACTACGGTCGGAAGCGGTCACTGGAAGACGTCTACCGCATCACCCGGGAGATCGCGGACGCCCTCGACTATTCGCATGCCAATGACATCATCCACCTCGACATCAAACCTGAAAACATTCTGATGTCGAATGGCCACGCCTACGTAGGCGACTTCGGTATCGCCCGCGCGGTGTGCCGAAGGGGCCTGGCCGAGGGTCTCACGTATTCCTCGTTCGGCACGCCGGAATACATGAGTCCGGAACAGGCGACCGGGGCGGAGGGTCTCGATAGCCGGAGCGACATCTACAGTTTGGCCTGTGTGGTATATGAGATGCTTACCGGAGCTCCGCCGTTTCGCGGCATCACCGCCGAAGCGGTCCTGTTCCACCAGGTGACCAGCCCGGCGCGGCCGGTCTCCGACGCTCGTGACGACGTACCGCCTTCGGTCGATGCGATGATCCTCCGAGCGTTGTCCAAACTCCCTAACGAGCGACCAGCCACCGCCGGCGCCTTGGTTTCCGTCCTGGCCGAAGCGGCGGGGGCATCCAGGTGGCATTCCGCGGTCCTTCGTGACCACAGCAGTAGTGGCTCGATGAGCGAACCCGGGCCTGCTGTCGAACTAATGTGAGGGAAGCGCATGCCTGAACTGTCGATGTCCCAAGTGGATGCCTTCACCACCACGCGACTGGGCGGCAACCCGTGCGCCGTCGTGTTCGAGGCCGACGTACTCGATACGAGCACCATGCAGGCCATCGCTCGCGAGATGAACCTGTCGGAGACCGCGTTCGTGCTCGAGTCAGGCAGGGCAGATGTCCGGGCAAGATACTTCACCCCGGCGGAAGAGATTCCCCTGGCCGGGCACCCGACCATCGCCACGTTCCACGCGCTGGTCGGGTCGGGCAGACTGCCGTTCGCCGGGCCGACGCAAAACTACACTCTGGAACTACCGGTTGGTGTGATCGACGTGGAGGTTCGCGGAGATGATGGTGTGGCAGCAGAGGTCATCATGTCGCAGTGCGCTCCCGAATTCCTCAGACAATACCGACCGGAGGAAGTATTGCCGCTGTTCGGGCTGAATCTGGACGACCTCCTTCAGGACGCAATGATTCAGACCGTGAGTACCGGCACGCCGCAGCTGATGGTGCCGCTTCGGAATACAGATTCTTTGCGTAAAGTAGAGATGAACGTGACCGCCTATCGTGCGCTGCGCGAGGCCGGTGATTTTTTCAGCCCGCATTTTTTCGTTCTCGAAGGAGCCACTACCAAAGGGAATACCTTCTCCCGCCATTTGGGTGTTCCGCCCGACATGGTCGAAGACCCGTTTACCGGTTCGGCCACCGGCGGTATGGGCGCTTATTTGTGGCACTACGGCTTGATTGCCCAGCCGTCGTTCGTGGCCGAACAGGGCCACTGGATGAACCGGCCGGGCTCCGCCACCGTGGAGGTCGTGGGTCCGCCGGATGCGATCGATACCGTGAGAGTCGGCGGGACCGCAGTGACGGTCATCGAAGGGGTGCTGAAGGTATAGCAGGTTGTCGCGCAGGCACCTGCCGCGTGGTTATTCAGCAGGGCCAGAGACCACGATCTCCATTTCCGACGCGAACAGCATCGTCCGGTCCCGATCTCTGGCAGCCCATTTCAGCAGCACATCCACGTCCTTTTCGACCATGTCCTCGAACACGGTCACACCGTTCGTCATCACGATTATCGGCTGAGAGAAATCGAACTTGTCGGGGGAGAGCAACAGCGTGAACCGGCGTACCCCTTGAGTCTTGACCGCGACGGTATTCCCGCGACGCTCCACGTCGACCCTCCCAGAAGGGTGACGGTGGGGGAACACGTCGCTCGGTGGGAATTCAGCTTCGCCGGTTACCTCGCCGAGTTCGGTGAGGATCACCCAGTGGTGCCGCTGGTAGCGATCCGTGCGTTCGGTTTCCCAGGAAATCCAGTCCGGGAGAGGGTCGCGTGGGTGTTGACGGATGAAGGTCCGAATGTTCTCTGCTTCGCCGGGGACCCAGCGCATGTCGTGGCCGCCTCCCGCCTGCGGCCGGAAGGTGATGTCGACCCCGGCCTCCCGGAACCGCTCCATGTATGGGGCTACGATCTCCGTGGGGTACAGTCGGTCGACTTCGCCGTTGACCGCGAACAAGGGCCGATTGGTCAGGTTGGTTACGAACAGGTCACCGTCCGTGTCCGCCCGGGGATTGTTCAGCACCGCGGGATGCCCGATGTACGCCAGGAAGCCC
>JBDHMR010000314.1:0-3996 GCA_039656035.1 Gemmatimonadota bacterium | reverse complement strand
CGACTACTGGTCGGACTGCGGTGAGGCCGAGACCGACTGGGTCGTTACCGTGCAGTCGCAGGGCCAGGAGCCACAGATCTTCAGCGGCAAGTTCACCGGTCCTTCGGCTGGCGGAGTGGATATCGATTCGCTGGCGTCTTTCGTTCGCTAGACGCGGCGTAACATTTGGGATTGAAAAGGCCCACGCCGACAAGGCGTGGGCCTTTTCTTGTCTACCGGTGGGAAAACGCCTTGACCGTATCAAACGGCAGGTGGTCGCCTTCGTCTGCGCCGTAATGGGCCACCTGGATGACACCATCGCGATCGATCAGAAAATCCGCCGGCATGGTGGTAAGGCTGCCTTTTAACGTGGTGGGCAGGTATCCGGCGAACATCGCTTTCAGCATGGTAGGCATACGCAGAAACATTCCCTTCAGCACCCCGACGACCGAATGCTCTATACCATACGCTTTGTAGTAGGCGTTGTCTGCGTCCGCCAGTATGGGAAATGGCGCTCTGTGCCGTTGAACATGACGCATCAGGTTGTCCAACGGCGAATCGAACACGGCGACGATGCTGAAGTCGCAGCCTAGTTCGTCGTATCGGCTAACGAGTTCCCTGACCCGCAGATTGCAGAACGGGCAGCTGGCAAATCGGAAGAAAGACAACATGAACGGCTTGCCCTCGAGGCTCTCTGTGTCGAACGTCAAGCCGTCGATGGCGGGAAGCCGTATGCGCCGTGCTCTATCACCGGATGTCAGGCGCATGCCGGTTCGCTTGGCAGTGCGTCGAAGACGCTGTCAGCCAGCGAAGTGACTGAGCCGGTGNNNNGGCGAACAGCACGGCGAGTGCGTTGCCAACCACGATGGACCACCAGGGCAGCAGCGGGCGGATCGGGGCGGTCAGCAGGCCCACCGCCACGATGGTGACGACGAACCCGGCCACGATGGTAAACAGGACCATAGGCGCCAGTGACGGCCTTTGCTCGGCCTGTTCCACGAGCCCGGTGACGACCAATCCGATGACCAACGAGATCAGGAGGTGGAGCGCGCTGTACGTGACGATCGCCGTCACGTCCAGTTGCATGGGCAAACCCAGGACCGCGGGGTCGCGCAGTCCCTCGAACACGGATTTACCGAGCAGGTCGACAGTGTAAAGTGCGCCGCGCGCCGCGATGAAATCAAAAGCGGCGTATAGCGCCGCGACCGAAGCGTAGCCGATGAGGCCCACCACCAACCCCTGCTGGATCGTGCGACTCGACAATGCCATGATTCCCTCTCCGGTTGAGCGCTGGCGCAGAAACGGTGCTACCAGGAGCCGCTAGGAAGCGTACCCCATCACGGCGAAGAAGTGGCAAGTGGTACCGGTCAGCACGCAGAGGTGCCACAGAAAATGACTGTAGCGCACTCGTTTCATGGCGTAGAACGCCACACCGCCGGTATAGGCGACACCACCCGCCACCAGCAACATGAGACCTGCCTGCGGCAGGCGCTGCCACAGCGGCTGGATCGCCACGACTACCAGCCAACCCATTGCCACATATACTGCCGTGGAGGCTATCGGGTAGCGCAGGCCCCCGACCACCTTGAAGAGTACTCCCACGAGCGCCAGGCCCCACACGGTACCGAACAGCGCCCAACCCCAAGCGCCACGCATGATGCCGAGCGTGAAAGGTGTGTAGGTGCCAGCAATGAGAAGGAAGATTGCTCCGTGATCTACCACCCTGAGCATCCGCTTGGCTCGAGAGTGCGGAAAAGCGTGGTAGAGAGTGGATGTGAGGTACAGGACCGCCATCGTTGCGGCGAAGACGCTGACCCCCACGACACTCGCGGCACCGTGGGGGATGGCGCCCAGCACCAACACCGGCGTCACGGCGAGAACTGCCAGGAAGCCAATTCCGTGGCTTACGCTATTGGCGATTTCCTCGCCAAATGATTGTTGAGAAACGTGCACCCACCACCCCACTCATGTGGGACCATACGAGGCCTTCAACGCCTACTGACTCACCTCGGCAGCCGGGGCCAAGGCGTTCTCCTGGACCCACGCCTCCAATTCCCGGTCCACCTCTTCCAGGTCCTGGGCCGGATCGTAGGCCAGGGCGGCGCACCGGCGACCCTCCACCATCAGGTACCACATGGCGGGGCCGCCCACTTCGCCGCGCCGCTCATTGGGCGGGTGGGCCTCATAGGAGACGAAATGAAAAGTCCGGTCGCCAATGGCGAGGTGGCGTTGCTGCGGTTTGAAGGCGCTCATTCAGTGCTCCGGTTACGGGGCCAAGCCAGGTATGGCGCCGGGAAGGAGCACCAGAGGGTTGGGTCAAAAACGACTTTACCAAAGATAACCCGGTGCTCTTCCCGGAGTCGCTACGGCTGTGCCGCGGGCAAATCCGGGGAGTCGGGGTCTGTTTCGGAATCTGTGTCGGGGTCCGCGTCCGGGTCCGGCTCGTCTGAAACCTTCCGTTCGGCGCGGCGCTGGCGCTTCTCTTCACGCTTGCGCTGTTTCGCCAGTTCTTTCTGCCGCTTCTCGAAGCCATAGTTCCGTTTTGGCAAGGGCGTCTCGGGGTGCGAGTGGGGCCAAGGTGACGACGTCGTGACCAGAAACAACATAAGGGGTCTGCATAGGCCCCGCTTGAACGAGCCCCGCTTGAACGAGCCCGCGGGTTGTGTGAAGTACGGCGTACCCTTAAGCTTCCCCCCGTTGGGTGCCGGGCCTACTACCCGGTACCGCCAGAGCGCACAGGCGGCTTCGCAGGACTCCCTTCATAATCAGTGCGCAACAACGAGTACGGCTATCCGACAGTAGTGTCGGTAGGCCGTGCCACGACGATAGGATATTTGTGCCCTTCAACAACCTGGAATTGCACCCGAGTCTCCAACGCGGCATCAGTGATCTCGGATTCGTCCGTCCTACACCCATTCAGATAGAGGCCATTCCTCCCGGGCTCGCGGGTAGCGACTTGCTCGCCTGCGCCATGACCGGCAGCGGCAAGACGGCAGCTTTTTTGTTGCCGATCATGCATCAGATACTCGCTAACCCTCGGCGGGCCACCCGGGCTCTGATAGTTACGCCCACCAGGGAGCTGGCGGCGCAGATCCTGGGCGACCTCAAGGATCTCGGGAAGCACACCCCGATCACCGGCGCCGCCATCTTCGGCGGCGTGGGCATGGGGCCGCAGGAAACCGCTTTTCGCCGGAAGGTGAACGTGCTCATCGCCACGCCGGGCCGGCTGCTGGACCACCTGCAGTACGACTACGCCGGACTCGATGACGTGGAGCATTTCGTGCTCGACGAGGCCGACCGGATGCTCGACATGGGTTTTCTGCCTGACGTGAAGCGGATCGTCCGCCAGCTCCCCAAGAAGCGCCAGACGCTCTTCTTCAGCGCCACCATGCCGGAGCCGATCGTGGCCCTGACTCGGGAGTTGTTGCAGTCGCCGGTTCGTATCCAGCTCCAGCGCAAGGCCGCCCCGGCCACTGGGATCACCCAGGCTGTGTACCCGGTACCGCAGGAACTCAAGCGGAACCTGTTGATAACACTGCTCGAGCGCGGTGACCTGAAGGAGGCTCTGGTGTTCACCCGCACCAAGCACCGGGCCGACCGACTCTGCAAATCCCTGGTGAGCGCCGGCATCGTAGCGGAGCGGATTCACGGCAACCGGTCACAGGCGCAGCGCACCGCGGCGCTCGCGGGCTTCAAGGCGGGCAAGTTCCGGGTGCTGGTGGCCACCGACATCGCCGCGCGCGGTATCGATGTGGAGGCGCTGGGGCACGTGGTGAATTTCGACGTGTCCAACGTACCCGAGGACTACATCCACCGGGTGGGCCGGACGGCCCGGGCGGAGGCCCAGGGCGAGGCCTTCACTTTCGTGTCGCCGCAGGAGGAGTCGGATCTTCGAGCTATCGAGCGGGCGGTGGGGAAGAAGCTGCCGCGGGTCAAGGTGCCCGACTTCGATTACAAAGCCAGGCCTCAGGCAAGGCTGGAGGTGCCGATCGCCGAACGGATCGCCGCCATCAGGGC
>JBDHMR010000313.1:0-3191 GCA_039656035.1 Gemmatimonadota bacterium | reverse complement strand
CGCGGGTCGTACCCGTTTGGGGTAATTGAAAACTCGTCGTAGCCCCTTAGTGGCAATCCGAATTGAGTTCCGCCCATCGAGTACATCTGGGTGAAAAACGGGCCCGGATCTCCAAAGATGAACCCGACCCTTCCCCTGACGGCCATGACGAGACCCATGCCGCCACCGAACTCGCCGTCTCCCCCGATGGTCCCCAGGGGGGTGTACCAGCGGCCGTCGAATTCGGTCTTGGTGTAGTCGCCGGTGCCGCCGAGGATGCCGCCATTGAACTCCAGGCGCCCGGTAAGTTGCATCCCCGCGACCGGGAACGGGAGACCCACCCGGGTATCGCGGATGACGCTGAGTCCGACGGTGCTCCGGGTACAGTTGGAGCACTCGAACCGGTCTCGCAGGTCGACCGAGCCACCGGTGAAACGAATTCGTTGGAGGCCGTACGAAACGAACGCACGAGTGAAGCGAGCTCCCGCCAAGGGGAAACCGACTTGAAACTGGCCACCCTCGGCCCGACGGGTGCCCAGGTCTCCCACGACAAAGCGAGCGCGGGAATTGAACAGGGTCAGCGTACCGGAGATCCTGCTTTCCTTGATGGCCGGGTCGGTGTAGGACAGAGTGAAGTCATTGATGTTTCGACCGAACTGCCACTGCAGTTTGCCACGCTTGCCCTTGCCGAACAGGTTGGGCTCTTCCAGCCCCAGGAAGCCACCGATCCCGGTGCCCTGCCCCAGCGACGCACCGAAGTTGATGTTCCCCGTACGTTTTTCCTCGACCCGGAAAATGACATCGACGTCGGGTCCGACGCCGTTGACCGGCTGGACGTCGGGGGGCGGCATCGGGCTCTGGAAGAACCCGAGGTTTTCGATACTGCGATAGGAGTTGATCAACGCGTCCCGGTTGAACAATTGCCCGGGGACCATGGCTATGGTCCGCCTGATGACCGATTCGTGGGTCACGTCGTTCCCCACGATGATGATCTTGTTGATGGTGGCGGGCTGGCCTTCCTGGACGGTCCAGGACAGATCCACGAAACGGTCGCCATCGGCGGTGGTGCCCCGGGTAACCCTGGGGGTGATGACGGCGTAGATGTAGCCGTTGTTGGCGTAGATCGAGCGAACGTTCTCCGTGGCGGCTTCCCAGGCTGATTGGTCGTACTCCATGACCGCACCTGCGCCTTGCGGCAACAGTGCGTTGGGGCCACCGAAGGGATAATGCCGAGCCAGGTCTTGGTCGCTGAAGCGCCGGTTCCCGTTTATCCGCAGGTCACCGACCCGGTAGATCTCCCCCTCATCGACGGTGAGATACAGGATGCCCTTGGTGGTCCCGGGATCGGGAACCAAGGTGTCAGACGATACCCGGAAATCGATCATGCCGTGTTGGGCGTAGAACCGCGGCAGCCGTTCGCGCAGGTCACGTTCGAGTCTGTCCTCGTCGTAGTCACCCTTGCGGAACCACCAGAAACCCTCGGGCTTCGTGCCCATGTGCGACACGACTTCCTCGTCGGTGAAGCGCTCGTTTTCCGAGACGATCACCTGGCTGATCGACACCCGTTGACCCTCGAAGATCTCGAAAATGAGGTCCACGGTCTCCGGCGTGGACATGACCTCGCGTACGCTCACCCTGGCGGCGTAGTACCCCTTCTCGGCATATAGGGAATCGATGGCGAGGAGCGATTGCTGTACGCCGTTGCGGTCGATGGGACGGCCTTCACGGAGACGGACACGGTCCCTGACCGATCTGCTGGACAGGTGGTTGTTGCCGTCGATGAACCACTGTCCGAGAATGGGGCGCTCGGTAATGACGAATACCAGAATGACCAGCCCCAGTCCGCCCCGCTGCTCCACGATCACATCGTCGAACTGCCCGGTGCGAACGAGGTTGGTGATGGCCCGCTGGATGTCACGATAGTTGATGGGAACGCCGGTGACGAGACCTGCCGTCCCGATGATCTGCGCATCGGTGAGCCGGACGTTGCCGTCAACGGCAACGCTATCGACCGCGATTGTCGGGATGTTTTGACCTGCGGCGGGAGTAGCCACGCAGGCGAGAAGCGTGAACGAAAGCAAGAGGCGCTGAAAACGGGGCATGCGGGTGTATGCGGGTGGGATAACGTTTCGGGGTCGCCAGAGGCGACCCCGAAACGACTAGGCTTGCGATCCTGTCAGGGCACTGAAGACCAACCGGTCGCCCTCGGGCGCAATATCGACTTCGATCTCGTCGCCGCGACCGAGCTCGCCGAGGAGGATTTTCTCGCTGAGCGGGTCTTCGATGTACTTCTGAATGGTACGCTTGAGCGGCCGGGCGCCGTAACTCGGGTCGTATCCCTTTTCGACGAGGAAATCGATAGCGGGTTGCGATAGGCGCACGTTATCGCCGAGCCGCCGTTCCACCTCTTGCAGGAGGATGGTGACGATCAGGGCGATGTGCTCCCTGGTCAGCGGGTGGAAGACGATGGTTTCGTCCAACCGGTTGAGAAATTCGGGATTGAACACTCGCTCGAGTTCGTCCTTGATCTTGGTGGACATGACGTCGAACTCGTTGTCGGTTTCATCGGAATGGAAGCCGAGTCCCTTGGAGTGCATGATGTCCTTGGCGCCGACGTTGGACGTCATGATTACCACCGTGTTCTTGAAATCGATAACGCGGCCGTAGTTGTCCGTCAGGTGTCCCTCGTCGAGCACCTGCAGCAGGATGTTGAATACGTCCGGATGTGCCTTTTCGATTTCGTCCAGGAGCACCACCGAATACGGCTTCCGGCGGATGGCCTTGGTGAGGGCGCCGGAGTCTTCATAGCCGACGTAGCCCGGAGGCGCCCCGATGAGGCGCGAGACCGAAAACTTTTCCATGTACTCGGACATGTCGATCCGGATCAGCGAGGCCGGGTCGGCGAACAGGAACTTGGCGAGCGCACGGGCCAGCTCCGTCTTGCCCACGCCGGTGGGGCCGCAAAAGATGAACGACCCGATGGGACGGTCGGGATCTTTCAGGCCGGCGCGTGAGCGGCGAATGGCGCGGGCGACAGCGTGGATCGCTTCGTCCTGCCCGACGACGGTTTCGTGCAACTCGTCTTCCATCCGCAACAGGCGCGCGGCTTCAGCTTCCTGCAGCCGAGTAACCGGAATTCCGGCCCAGCGGGAGACGATGAACGCCACATCTTCCTCTCTGATGACCGGCCTGCGCCTCTGGCGTTCCCGCTC
>JBDHMR010000312.1:0-3195 GCA_039656035.1 Gemmatimonadota bacterium | reverse complement strand
CGCCAGCCCCATCAATTTCCGCCCGCTGGAGCACGGGGCCGACGTGGTCATTACCAGCGCCACCAAGTACCTCAACGGCCACAGTGATGTGATTGGTGGCGCGGTGGCCGGCTCGGAATCGTTCGTCGAGGAGGTGGTACGCCTGCTCCGCATATGGGGTCAGTCGATCGATCCCCACGCCGCATGGCTCATAGACCGCGGCATGCGAACCCTCGCCGTGCGCATGGAACGCCACAATGCCAACGGAGAGGCCGTCGCCCGGTGGGCCGAACAACACGAGGGCGTGGCCCGAGTCCACTACCCCGGCCTGCCAAGTCATCCAGACCACGAGCTGGCGGCAAGGGTGCTCGATGGCAATGGCGGAATGGTGGGACTCGAGCTGACAGGCGGGGTAGACGCGGTAGAGAACTTCTTGAAACGACTGCAACTGATCCGGCACGCGCCCAGCCTGGCGGGCGTCGAAAGCCTCATTTCCGAGCCGCGCCTGACGTCCCACGCCAAGCAGACGCAGGAAGAGCGGGCGGCCATCGGCATCCCGGACGGGTTCGTCCGGTTGAGTTGCGGCATCGAAGACGCCGACGACATCATCGCCGACTTGAACCAGGCCTTGAACGCCTAGCCCGTTCGCTCCTATTCTTCAGTCGTGATTCGCTTCCAGAGTGTGACCAAGACCTACCCCAAGGGCGAGACCGCCCTGCAGGACGTGTCCTTCCGCGTAGCGAAGGGCGAGTTCCTTTTTCTGACCGGCCACTCCGGCGCCGGGAAGAGCACCATTCTCAAGCTACTGTACGCCGAACAGCGCCCGACCCACGGCGAGGTCCGGGTATCGGGCTTCGTTGTGTCCAGCCTGGGGCGATCGGAAATCCCTCGCTTGCGCCGGCGCGTGGGAGTGGTGTTCCAGGATTTCCGCCTGCTGGAAGACCGAACGGCGGAACAGAACGTCGCCTTCGCGCTCGAAGTCACCGGCGCCAAATCCGCGACCATCTCAAGCCGGGTGACCCGGGTGATGACCCAGGTCGGACTGGCCTCCAAGATGAAGGCCTTGCCGCCGGAGTTGTCAGGTGGCGAACAGCAGAGGGTGGCTATCGCCAGGGCGCTGGTCAACAATCCGCCGATTCTGCTGGCCGACGAACCGACCGGCAATCTCGACGAACGGGCCTGCCGCGGCATCTTCAAATTACTCCGCGACATCAACGTCGGTGGCACCTGTGTGATCATGGCCACGCACAACCTCGACCTGGTGCGGCAGACATCCTATCGCACCCTCGAACTGCGCAAGGGCGGCGTCGTGTTCGACAGCGCGGAAGAAGACGCACCGGCCGAGGCGGCCCAGTGACGCTAATGGTGCGCGAGGCACTGCTGTCGTTTCGGCGGGCGCCGCTCCTGTCGGCGCTCTCGATTACCACCATCGCCTTTTCCCTGTTCACGGTAGGGCTGTTCGGACTGGTGGCGATCAACATGCAACGGGTGCTGGATGACGTCGGCACTCGAGTCGAGGTGGTGGCCTACATCCTCCGGGGCACGCCGCTCGAATCGATAACCGTCGCGGCCCAGGACATCAGCGTCTTCCCCGAAGTAATGGCGGTAGACTACATCGACGAGGAACAGGCACTGGCGCAGGCGCAAGCCGAGTTGGTGGAGTTTCGCGACGCCTACCGGGATCTCAGGGTCAACCCACTCCCGGCCTCATTCGAGATCCAGTTGAAGGAAGGATTCCGCGGCGCCGAGGACGTAGCCGCCGTAGCCGAGCGGGTCCGTGGTTTCGGCTTCGTGGAGGACGTCCGCTTCGGGCGGGAGTGGATCGAACGGCTCGACCAGATTCGTAACGTCGCCGGCCTGGTTGGCCTGGTCATCGGCATCGCTTTCGCGGCCGCCGCCATCGTCATCATCGGCACCACTATTCGGATGGCGGTGTTGCAACGGGCGCGGGAGATCATGGTCATGCGGCTGGTGGGCGCCACCAACTGGTTCATCCGGGGCCCGTTCCTCCTCGAGGGCGCCCTCAAGGGGACGCTGGGCGGAATCCTGTCCATCGGAATGGCCTACGCCACCTTCATGGCCTTCAGCCGCTACACCGCCGCTCTTTCAGACCTGACGTTCTTCGACCCGCTTCAACTAGTCGCCGGCGTGTTCTTCGGAATGGTCCTCGGGCTCAGCGGCAGTTTGATGAGCGTTGGTCGGCACCTCAAAGATGTGTAGGAAGCGTGGGCAGCGAGGGCAGCGGAGCGCAGCGAGGGCAGAGGGAATTCTACCGCCTTGCCGCCTGACCGCCTGGGCCGCCCTATGTGCCCTGATCACATTCCCCACCCTCCTGGCGGCCCAGACTCCGGAAATCGACGCCTCCCGCCGGCGGCTCGATTCCATCCGCGTCGAGCGGCAGCGCCTCCAGGGGGAGAGCCAGCGATTGCAGGGGCGGGTCAAGGACGTTGGCGCCGAGCTACGTAACATCGAGGCACAGCAACGATCCACCCACACCATCATCAACGAGATCGACCGCCAGATTGGCGGCCTGAACAACCAGGTAGACAGGGTAGGCGCCGAGGCGGTGCTGGCGCAGGACAACATGGTGGAAGCTCAGGCCATTCTCGAGCGGCGCCTGGTCGACATCTACAAACGGGGCGCCATGTACGCCTGGCAGGTGCTCCTGTCGGCCGAGTCGTTCGGTGATCTGATCAGCCGGTACAAGTATCTCTATCTCACCAGCCGGCATGACCGGGCGTTGCTCACGGAAGTCGAGGATCTACGCGAGCGGGTCGCCACTCGCCGGAACGAACTCCTCGGTTTGCGAACGACACTCGACCGCAGCCGGGCGGAGCGGGATGCGGAACTGAACCGGTATACCAACTTGGCCAACACCAGCGAACGGCAGCTGCGCCAGTTGCAGCGCACCGGCCAGGATACCGAACGCCAGTTGACGCAGTTGGAGCGAGACGAAGAGGACATCAACCGGCAGATTACAGCTCTGATTGCTGCCGCTCGGCGGGCCGGGTCAACCCGTCCAGGCACCATCACCACCGCAGACATCGGGCAGCTCGACTGGCCGGTGGATGGTCGCATCGTGTTCAACTTTGGACGCGACCGTCAGCCGGATGGGGTGGTCCTGCGGCACAACGGCATCGGAATCGGCGCGGCCGCGGGTACCCCCGTCCGCGTCATCTCCGGCGGCACGGTGGTCCGCATTCAACGGTGGAGCAC
>JBDHMR010000311.1:0-3195 GCA_039656035.1 Gemmatimonadota bacterium | reverse complement strand
GAAAGCCCTCGCGGCCGAGGCCCTCGACGCGATCATGGTTTACGATTGGCCCGGTAACGTCCGGGCACTGGAAAACGCCTTGGAGCACGCGGTCGTGCTTTCGCGCTCCAACGTAATCGACATCAGCGCCATCCCCGACCGGATCACCAGGCGTCGCAAGGATCCGCTGGTGGCGGAACAGTCTTATCGCAATCCGTCGCTCGAGGTCATCGAGCGGGCCTACATCATGTATGTGTTGCAGGCCGAGGGGGGCAACAAGACGCGCGCGGCGGAAGCGCTCGGGATCGACCCATCGACGTTGTACCGCAAGCTGAGCAGATACGACGAGGCTCAGACCCAGGCCCAGGGTGGCAGCGAGTCGTGAGCGGGTTCGACCGTGCGGGTGGTGATGAGGCCGGGGCCGAGACTCTGGAGATCATGGCTGCCGCGCCCAAGTACAATCGCTGGATGTACGATGCCATCGCCCCATGGCTTGGCAGGAGGGTTCTCGAAATCGGTTCGGGCATCGGAAACATGTCTGCTCTTATCCTGGCTGACGAACGTGATCGTGTGGTGCTCACCGACATAGATCCGTGCTATCTCGACCGGTTGCGGGAGCAGTTCCAGGATCGCGCCGAGGTCGAGGTGCAGCAACTCACGCTGCCGGACCCCACCGCGGAGAGCCGCTACGCCGATGAGCGGCTGGACACCGTCGTGGCATTGAACGTGGTCGAGCATATCGAGGATGATGTTGGCACGCTGCGCACTATGGCGGGACTCCTCACCACCGGTGGGAGAGCCGTCATACTCGTTCCAGCGCTTCAATCAATTTTTGGCAGTCTCGATGAAGAATTGGGGCATTTCCGCCGCTACTCGCGCGCGTCGCTCACGGCCGCGTTTGAGAAGGCTGGACTGCGATTGGAGTACATGACCTGGTACAACAGGGTCGGTGTGCTGGGTTGGTGGCTCAACGCACGCGTGAGGCGTGTCAAGAGAATTCCGCTCGACCAACTCAGGGCGTTCGACCGTCTGGTGCCGGCCCTGCGATACGAGCGGTTCTTCCCGCTTCCTTTCGGGCAGTCTCTGATAGCCGTCGGAACTCCGAATGCCGACTGAACTTCCTCGACTTTCCGTAATCATCCCAGTCTACAACGAGGCCAAAACGCTCGAACGCGTAGTGAACATCCTGCACGACGTGCCGATCCCGATGGAAATCATCGCCGTCAATGATTGCTCGTCGGACGGGAGCGCTGACGTTGTTGACAAGCTCAAGGCCGACGGCCTGATCGACGTAGCCCTTCACCACTCCGTCAATCGCGGAAAAGGCGCCGCGCTTCGAACCGGAATCGACAAGGCTACCGGCGACGTCATCGTAGTGCAGGACGCCGACCTCGAATATGATCCGCATGACTTCGGACGACTTCTTGGCCCCATCATGGAGGACAAGGCCGACGCGGTGTTCGGGTCACGTTTTCTCGGCGGAGGTGGTCGGGTGCTCTACTACTGGCACTCGGTGGGCAACAGGTTGCTGACGACCCTGTCGAACATGCTCACGGATCTGACTCTCACCGACATGGAAACCTGCTACAAGATGGTGCGGGCTCCGCTCATGAAATCCCTGGTGCTGACCAGCAACCGCTTTGGCTTCGAACCGGAAGTAACCGCCAGTCTGTCTCAGGCCAAGGCACGCATCTGGGAGATTCCCATTTCCTATTCCGGCCGAACATACGATGAGGGCAAGAAGATCGGTTGGAATGATGGAGTGGCAGCTTTCATCCACATCGTTCGGTTCAACCTCTTCCGACCGCGCCAACGCTAACCCCGTGATCCCTCCCCACCAACAATGAGGGCCTCAGCCGAGCGCGCGGTGCAAGTGCTCCTGGTGGCCGCACTCAGCCTGCTGGGGTTCTTTCCGCTGGTGAACTGGCTTCCCGGTGGCCGCCAAGCCCCGTGGTATAGGCCGATTGCGCTCGACTTCGTGTACGGCAGCATGATCGCTCTGGGTGGTGGTCTGGTACTGGCGATACTGTCGCGATCGATCCCCGCATTGTGGCGCGAACGGCGGCTGACTCCGTTGCTCGAGCGGTACGAACGGGCTCCCATCCGTGCTACCATGATCATCGCGCTGGGTGGCTTCGCCATATATGTCGCTGTGGCCTTCCTCGTCCAGGATGGGCGGGCACTCCACCTCGACGAAATCGTCCAAGCCTATCAGGGACGAATTTTTGCGTCGGGCGCGCTCACTCTCGAGGCGTTCCCCTACCCGGAGTTCTTCAGCCACATGTTGCTGGTCGATTCGGGCGGACGCGTCTATAGCCATTTCCCGCCCGGCGGTCCAGCCATGTTGGCCTTGGGGAGTCTGATCGGCGCGGAATGGGTGATAGTGCCACTGGCGGGAGCGCTGACGGTCTTGGCGTTTGGGTGGGGTATGCAGCGATTCGACGAGCGGCCGGGGGTCCGGCTTGGGGCCACGCTGCTGTTCGCCCTGGCACCGTTCATGGTGTTCATGTCGGCCTCCCGCATGAATCACGTAACCGCGCTGCTATGGATCGTCACGGCGGTCACCGCCCTGGCCTTGACCGTGACCAGCGACCGGTCTCGCCCCGGTCTGGCCTTTCTGTCAGGCATCGCCTTCGGTACCGCGGCCACCATCCGCCCCGCCGACGCACTGGCCTTCGCCCTGCCGGCGGCCCTGTGGTACTTGGGACGGACCGTTCGGTGCCCCCGGCGGTGGACCGACTTGGCCGCCGCCGGGATTGGCATCACCCTGCCGATGGCCGTCCTCATGTGGGTCAATGTCAATACCACGGGACATCCTCTCGTGTTTGGCTACTCCGTCCTGTGGGGGGAGGCGACCGGCCTCGGTTTCCACACATCGCCCTGGGGCGCGGCCCACACACCGGTCCGGGGTCTCGAGCAGATCAGTCTCTATTTTCTGACGCTGCAGCGCTATCTCTTCGAGACCCCATTCCCTGCGTTGGTTCCCACCATTCTGGCGCTGGCCTTGAGCAGAAAGTTCCGGCCGTTGGACCGATACCTGCTAGTGAGCAGTGGACTCCTGGTCGGGATCTACTTCGCCTACTTCCATTACGGCGTCTATCTCGGACCACGCTTCATGTTCCCGCTTCTTGCCGTGTTGGTGATCTGGACGGCGCGTTTGCCCGCGTTGGTGAAGGAGCGCTTCGGAACAGGGGTGCCTTATCGCACGACGATCTA
>JBDHMR010000310.1:0-3199 GCA_039656035.1 Gemmatimonadota bacterium | reverse complement strand
GCCCGAAACGCCCGCTTGGACTCGATCGCGGCAGATCAGTGATGACCGGCCCTACCCCCGCTGCTCTCGCCGCTCTCGCCGCTCTCGCTGCCCTCGCCGCCAGCGCAGCAGGCGCTGGCCAAGGCGGTAACGCCCCCGCCGCCCCCGCTGACAACCCGTTTCTCGTGGTCCTGGGCATTGCTCAGGACGGTGGCGTGCCTCAAGCTGGGGCACCCGCTCGGGGGGTGGAGAGGATGGTGGTATCGCTCGCGATCGTCGACCCCGAGACCGGCGACCGCTGGGTGTTTGAGGCCACTCCGGATTTCCGTGCCCAGCTGCGGATGCTGGACAGCTTGGCTCCTTCAACCAGCGCGGCCCCGGGGCTGGCAGGCATTTTCCTCACCCACCCTCACATGGGCCATTACACCGGGCTCATGTTTCTAGGCCACGAAGCAATGGGCGCAGCAGGCGTGCCGGTCTACGTGCCGCCTCGGTTCGCCGAGTACCTGGCGAACAACGGCCCCTGGAGCCAGTTGGTCCGCTATGACAACATCGACATCCGGGTCCAGCAACCGGGTGCCACGGTCCAGCTCAACGAACGGCTCAGCGTCACGTCGTTCCGGGTGCCGCACCGAGAGGAATACGGCGAGGTGGTCGGTTTCCGTATCGACGGCCCCGACCAACGAGTCCTGTTCATACCCGACATCGACGGCTGGGACGACTGGGACTCGGCCGGAGTGCGATTGGAGGAGCAACTCGCCTTGGTGGACGTGGCTTACGTGGATGGGTCGTTCTTTGACGACGGAGAAATACCCGGCCGGGACATGTCCGGCTTCCCCCATCCGCGTATCCGGGAAACCATGGACCGGCTGCAGACGTTGGATGAAGGTGAACGCGCCAAAATCAGGTTCATCCACTTGAACCACACCAACCCCGCCCTCGACCCCGGGGGCGACGCGCGTCGAGAGGTCGAGCGCCGCGGTTTTCACATGGCAGATGAAGGAGAACGGGTGGATCTGTGATCCTGTTACGGAAGAAGCTGCACCGAGGTCTATCCAGCCTAGCCATCGGCGGCGCGACATTGCTGACGGTGGCCTGCGGCAAGACGGTCCACGAGATTACCCCGCCGGTGCCCGTCCCCGCGGTCGAGGGTATCGAAGTCAGTCTCTACCTGATTGGCGATGCCGGGGCGCCCGCTGAAGGCGGGGAGCCGGTGCTCCAAGCGCTACGCGCCGACCTGCTGGCTCATCCCGGCGAGAAACTGGTGGTGTTCCTGGGCGACAACATCTATCCCACCGGGATGCCTGAGGCCGACGACCCCGACCGTGCCGAGGCCGAGCGCCGCATCGACGATCAAATACAGGCGGTGCTCGACGGCGGCGCCCGCGGCGTGTTCATCCCTGGCAATCACGATTGGCAGAAGGGAGGAACCGACGGTTGGTGGCGGGTCCATCGTCAAGCGGAATACATTGACCGCTTTGGGCCCGATGTGGAGGTGCTTCCCCGGAACGGATGTCCGGGGCCGGTGGCCCGGGATGTCGGCAGCCGTCTTCGTCTGATCATGATGGACACGCAGTGGTACCTGCACGGTGGGCCCAAGCCCGGTGCCTGGTCGCCCTGCCGGGTACGGTCTCCCGACGAACTGGGCGACTCACTCCGGGTCGCGGTGGCGCGGGCGGAAGGCCGCGAAGTGATCATCGCCGCTCACCATCCCTTGCGGAGCAACGGGCCGCACGGAGGCCACTTCACCGTCAAGCAACACATCTTCCCTCTCACCGAGGGAGCGAGTTGGGCCTGGCTCCCGCTGCCCATCATCGGATCGCTCTATCCGCTGTCACGGCAATGGGGTATATCATCACAGGACCAATCAGGAAAACACAACAAGCGCATGGTGGCCGCGTTCGACTCGGCGTTCGCCGGCCAGCCACCATTGGTGTACGCCGCAGGCCACGAGCATCACCTAGAGATCCTCGAGGGAGAAAGCGCCAGCTACTTGCTGGTGAGCGGAGCCGGCATTTACGACCATGCCAGCTCGACCGCCTGGCGAGACGACACCAGGTTTGCGGCGCAGGAAGCCGGCTACATGAGGTTGGACGTGATGCGCGGGGGGCCTATTCGTTTGGCGGTCGTCACCGTTGACGAAACCGGACGGGGAACCGAAGCCTTCTCTCTGTATCTCCAACACCGGGAAGGGACCAATGCGGAATGACCGGGCGCAGCGAGTCTTCGTCGGCGTGGCGTTGCTCATGGCCGGGCTCGCCCCGGCGGCAGCCGCACAGGAGCGGGCCGCAACCGATACGGCGACGCCCGGCGCCGCATATGAGGCGAGTGGCTTCTACCGATTTCTGTTCGGATCGTCCTACCGCGACCTGTGGACCACTCCGGTTACGGTCGAGATCCTCGATCTCCGTACCACGGGCGGTGGCCTAACCGCAACCGGCACCGGGGGCGGACAGCAAACCTTGAACCTCCGGTTCATGGGCGCCGACGGACTGCCCTACACCTTCCGCGGCCTCGACAAGGATCCAACCAGCGTTCTCCCCGAAGAACTGCAGGAGTCCTTCGCGGCGGATGTGGTGCAGGACCAAGTCAGTTCTGCGTTCCCCACCGCACCCCCGGTCGTGGAAGCTTTCCTCCTTGCCGCGGGAGGATACCCCCGCGGCTCCCGTCTCGTGATCATGCCCGACGATCCGCTGCTGGGTGAGTTCCGGGAGCAGTTCGCCGGCCGCCTGGGGACCATCGAGACGTGGGCCAACGAACGGTCGGGAGGAGAGCCCGGATTCGCCGGCGCTACGGAGGTGATCAGCACCGACGAGCTATGGCAGAAGTTTCTGGCCGATCCCCACTCCACGGTCGACTTGCCCTCGTTCCTCGAGGCTCGGATGATTGACATCTACGTCGGGGACTGGGACCGGCACCGGGGCCAGTGGCGCTGGGGCAACATCGGACCGGGCGATCCTCCATCTTGGGAGGCGTTCCCCGAGGACCGCGACCAGGCGTTCGCGCGCTACGACGGGGTCGTATTCCTGATGGCCGGGAAGCTAGCGCCGCAACTAACCCGCTTCGGCAAGAAATATTCGCCCATTGTGGGTGCTGCCTGGAACGGACGGGATCTCGACCGGTGGCTGCTACCGAGGATCGAGAAGCCGGTGTGGGATTCGGTGGCTGCCGCGCTCCAAGCTGTGCTGACCGACGAACTCATCGAAGAGGCCGTCGGCCT
>JBDHMR010000309.1:0-3202 GCA_039656035.1 Gemmatimonadota bacterium | reverse complement strand
GTGCTCACTGGCCGAATCGATCACCGGTGCCGACGTTCGTCGCCTCCGGGAAGAGTACTCGGGAGTGCCGGTCGTGACCTACGTGAACACCTCGGCTGAAGTGAAAGCGGAGTCGGACGTGTGTTGCACCTCATCCAACGCTGTTCAGGTAGTGGAATCCCTCGGCGTGGACCGGGTGATCTTCCTGCCCGACCATTACCTGGGCCAGTACGTCGATTCGCAAACCGACGTCGAGATCATCTTGTGGAACGGCACCTGCATCGTGCACGAGCGGTTCACGGCCGATGAGTTGCGAGAGTATCGCAGCGCCATGCCCGATCTCGACATCATCGCACACCCGGAGTGTCCTCCGGATGTACTAGCCGAGGCGGACTTCGTAGGTTCGACATCGGGGATGATCAACTGGGTCGGTGAGCACCAGCCGCGGCAAGTCATGATGGTGACGGAATGCTCGATGAGTGACAACGTCGCCGTGGAACACCCGGATATCGAGTTCATCCGACCCTGTCATCTCTGTCCCTACATGAAGACGATCACGTTGGAAAATATCCGGGCGTCTCTCGAGACGATGCAGTACCCGGTCGAAGTCGATCCGGCCATGGCCGTTAAGGCCCGCCGCGCGGTTGACCGGATGCTGGCCGTTATCGCCACTGGTGCGTCGGTGGTTGCGGGCGCATGAGCGGGACCGAGGTGGACCGGATCGAATACTGTCCCCCGATAGTGGTAGGCGGCGGGGTTGCGGGGATGACGACCGCACTGGGACTCCCGGAGGCGGTGCTGTTGACGGAGGGGACCTTCGCCCGCGACGGATCGACGGCGCTGGCGCAGGGGGGTATCGCGGCGGCGCTGGGACCTTCGGACTCACCGGAACTGCACGCCGCGGACACCAGGAGCGTGTCCGGAGGATTGGCGGTTGCCGGTCCGGTGCGGGTGCTGACCGAGGCTGCCCCCGGGCGTATCGAGTGGCTGGAGCAGTTGGGCATGCGGTTCGATCACACGCCTGATGGTGCGTTAGCGCTAGGATGCGAGGCCGGTCACCACAAGCGTCGTATCGTTCACGCGGGGGGTGACGCCACCGGCGCTGAGTTGGCTCGCGCCATGGGCGAGGCGGTGCAGGGGAAGGGGAGCGTCGAAGTGATGGAGGACGTCACGGTCCTCGATCTCGTTCGTTCCCGGGGCAAGGTCGTTGGTGTGCTCGTCAGGCAGCGGGACGAGTCAGTCACCCTGATGCTGGCGCCGGCAGTGGTCTTGGCCACTGGTGGCATCGGCCGGGTGTATGCCCGGACCACCAATCCAGCCAGCGTCTACGGTGCCGGCTTGGCCATGGCCGCACGCGCCGGCGCTCGCCTGATCGACCTTGAGTTCATCCAGTTCCATCCCACCGCTCTCGCAGGGAACATCGATCCCGCTCCTTTGTTCACCGAAGCGCTTCGAGGTGAAGGAGCTTTGCTGATCGACGAGCGGGGTGAGCGGTTCATGCCGGCAGAACACCCGGATGCAGAACTGGCACCGAGGGATGTGCTCGCCCGTGCCATCTATCGGCGCATTCGAGAGGTTGGGGGCGTTTACCTCGACGCTACCGGGCTGGACGCCGACGTCCTGGCGGAGTTCGCCACCCTCGCACAGCATGCCGCGGCCGTAGGGCTGGACCCACGGGTCGATCCGCTTCCCGTTTCGCCTGCGGCGCACTACTTCATGGGCGGAATTGCCGTGGACATCGATGGGCGATCATCCATTCCAGGCTTGTGGGCGGTCGGCGAGGTCAGTTCCACGGGGGTACACGGCGCCAATCGCCTTGCCAGCAACTCGCTCCTGGAAGGATTGGTGTTCGGCGATCGTGTCGCGCGGGACATAGCAGAATCCGCCGGAGGGTGGTCGCGGCCCACCCAGGTGGAATTCCCGCTCGGCGCCACGACCGCGGCCGACGACTCCGCTGATCTCGAACACAGCCTTCGAAATCTGATGTGGTCCAACGTTGGTGTGGTGAGAGACGAAGCCGGTCTTCAAAGGGCCATCTCCCAACTTCGGTGTTGGGCTGCGGATTCCACGCCGCTCTCTTCGCGGACGCGGGACATGCTGCTGGCCGCGCGGCTGATCGCGGCGGCGGTGTTGGCACGCAGGGAGAGCAGGGGAGCGCACTACCGAAGCAACTTCCGGCGTACCAATCCCATTTTGGCCCAACGGCGTTCCATTGCGCCTGCGCCTGCCCCGGCCGAATCTCTGATCCTCGATGCCGTCGAATCTCGAGGGTTCGTGCCTGCATGAACCTCTCGCCACCGCCGGCGCCGATCGTCGATTCCATTCTTCGGTCGGCATTGGCCGAGGACCTCGGCCAGCGGGGCGACATCACCACCGACGCCATCGTTCCCGCGGATGCTCGAGCCCGGGGAGCAATAGTCGCTCGCGCACCAGGCCGGGTAGCCGGCCTCTCGATGGCTCTCCAGACGTTCGAGTTGCTCGACCAGACGGTGTCGTTCGAAACGCTGGCAGGCGACGGCGATGAGGTCTCGGCCGGACAGGCTCTCACCCACATCGATGGACCCGCCCGTGCCATCCTCACCGGGGAGCGTGTGGCACTCAACCTTCTGGGTCGACTGAGCGGTATTGCCAGCGCCACCGCGGCGTTCGTCGACGCGGTCCGGGGCACCGGGGCCCGCATCCTGTGCACTCGCAAGACGACGCCGGGGCTGAGGGCGCTGGAGAAATACGCCGTCCTGGCCGGTGGCGGGTGCAACCACCGGTTCGGACTGTACGACGCGGTGCTGATCAAGGACAATCACATCGCCATCGCCGGCGGTGTAGCCGAGGCGATCGAGCGGGTTCGGCGTGGGACCAGTTCGTCGGTGCCGTGCCGGATAGAAGTCGAGGTCGACGACCTGGCACAGCTTGAGCAGGCGTTGGCGGCTGGCGTCGATGCCGTCCTGCTCGACAACATGGACCTCTCTTCACTGGAACGCGCCGTGGCGCTGGTTGACGGGCGGGCAACGACCGAGGCCTCAGGAGGGATCACCCTCGATACCGCGGCCGCGGTCGCGAAGACAGGGGTTGATTATCTGTCTATCGGATGGTTAACCCACAGTGCACCGGCTCTGGACGTAGGTCTGGACATCACCAGACTCCCCTAGCGCCGCCCGCCAGGGAGATCCACCTTACTGGATGCCATCTCCCACTCACAGCCCAAAGCCCATAGCTCACTGCCCAT
>JBDHMR010000308.1:0-3217 GCA_039656035.1 Gemmatimonadota bacterium | reverse complement strand
CTCTGAGAAATCACTTCAACTGCCATCATTCAAGTTGTTATAGCGTAGCTTGTTATGAGGTTAGTTAATTGCCTGTCATCACGCCCAACCATGGGTTCATCCGGATGACGCGGCTTGGGGATTCACCAGACGGCGGGCATCTCCCACGCGTCTGGGTATGCCTTGGCCATCGGCCCACTCGAGCAAGGGAATGGCAAACTTCCGGCTCAGCCCCAACTGGTCGCGTACCCCCGCGGGGGTGATGTCGCCGGCGGAGCCGAGTTCCCGAAGCACGGCTGCAAAACGCTCGAGCTGGGAAGAGGCATAGTAGCGATGCCGTTCCACTGGGACTACCCTCCCCTCGGCGGCGGCCAGCCGCAGGATGTCGGCGATGTCGCTGCGCCCCACTTCTTCCCCCAGCACCTCCACCGCCGGAGGAGATAGCTCGGCCCGCTCGAGAATGGCCACCACCCGGTCGATGGCGGCGTCCCCTCCGGCCACTTCCGGCCTGAATCCCTTACGCCGTGCGAGTCCGTGGTCGAGGAGGAACTCCCCGGTGCCGGCCAGGTCGTCCAAGGCCGCGGCCACCAGCCAGGCGGGACGGCCGAGCGCCGCCCGGAGGGTCTCCAGGGGCATGCCGGGATCGGCTGGCCGGCGCTGGTGGTGAGTCTCTATCTCCAGGCGCGCACGTTCTTCCAAGGCCGAAATCCGAGTATCCGGCACCCAGTGGCCCGCCACCTGGCGGAGGTTCCCGCCGGCACCGGCAACCTCACCAGCGGCCGCGGGGGCCAGCCCCAGGAGAAGCGGCAGCTCGTCGTTGCCGATCCCTCCTGGCCGCCGTGCCGCCAGAGCGACGAGATGGGCCCCGGGATCGACCGCGGCCAGTCCTTCCGGCCAGGAGGCCCCGTGCCGCGGGGGACTCGGGTCGATCACCCTGCCACCACCGATGGTGGTGACGGGACTGTAGGAGCGCAGTATGAACCGGTCCCCGCCGCGGGCAATGACCGGCGTGTCACACACCAGCCGAACCAGCCCGGAGTCCCCCTGCTGTATGACTGTCCTGGGGTACACCCGGGCGACCACCTCGCAGGTTCCCAGATGGAGTCTGATCCTCCTTCGCGGCACCAGTGCTTGCGGAGCGTCCGGTAGGAGATCGACGGCTACGTCGATGGCCCGGACCGGTTTCCAGTCGGTGCCTTCCTCCACCACGGTATCGCCGCGGCCAACTTGCTCGCGGTCGACTCCCACTAGTCCCAGTGCCACCCGACTCCCGCTTTGGGCCTGGGCGGCGCTATCTCCGTGCGTTTCGATCGACCTGACCCGCGCCGCGGGGCCGCCGGGCGCCAGTCGGACGCGGTCACCAACTGCAACAGATCCACTCCAGCAGGTGCCCGTCACCACCGTTCCCACCCCGGCAACCGAGAACGCCCGATCGACCGGGAGCCGGAACAAATCGTCGACGGCCCGCTGGGGAACCCGGTCTACCATTCTCGCCACCGCAGCACGCAGCTCAGCCAATCCGGTGCCCGCCGGGGATGACACCAGAATCGGCGGGCAGAACTCGATGGGTGAAGAGTCGAGCCGGGCGACCACGTCCTCGCACACCAGGGCACACCAATCGTCTTCCACCAGATCGGTTTTGGTTATCACCGGAATCCCCAGGGGAACGCCGAGTTGTTCCGCCACCGCCAGATGCTCCCGCGTCTGGGGCATCAGGCCCTCGTCGGCCGCTACCACCAGCATGATCAGGTCGATGCCGGTGGCACCCGCCACCATGGTACGCACGAAGTCCTCGTGACCGGGGACGTCGATGATCCCCACTCGGCGACCATCATCGAGAACCAGTGCCGCGAAATTCAAGTCGATGGTGATGCCGCGCCGCTGTTCATCGGCCAGCCGGTCCATGGCCTGCCCCGTCAGGGCCTGGACCAGCGTGGACTTCCCGTGGTCGATGTGACCGGCGGTGCCGATGATCACGCCGCCTCCCATACGCGCCCGAGCCAAAACGCCATGGCGGGAAGCTGAGCGCCCTCGGCCAGGTGGTGCTCCACGTACCGGGTCAGCAGCCGGCGATGGGCGGAAGCGTGCCGGTCATCGAGGAGCGGCAACGGGGCCGATGCATCGAGGAGGGCATGCAGGTCGGCTCGCGCCTCGGCGGGCAACCGTCGGGTAGCCGATCCGGCGCACGACTGGCATAGCACGCCACCCTCCTCCGGACTGAACACGACCGCCCCGGTAGGAACGGCGGCCCCGTCCCGAACGCATGACATCATCTCTGGAGCAAACCCGAGTACGCTCACCAGCCGCCACAGCAGCCGCAGGCCCACCACGTCAACGGCCTCCGGGGGAGAGGCCTCGAGAAGATCTAGTCCCTGCCGGAGGAGGTGATAGCTCTCCGGGTGCCGTTCCGACGGTGAGAACCGCACCATCATTTCGGCCAGCACCGATGCGGTGGCGAAGGCGGCCAGATTTTCCGCCAACTCGAGGCGCACGGTTGCCGGATCGAACGAGGCGAGGGTCTGCAGTTCGCGCCGGTCGCGATAGTGGAGGATGGCGCTGCCTTCACTCAGCACTTGGAGCGAAGCGCCGAACCGGCTCTTGGGTCTAAGGGCGCCCTTGGCGATGACGCTTAGAACCCCCAGTTCGAGGGTGGCGAGCCGCACGATCTTCGAGCTTTCTCGATACCTGAGCGTCGCCAGAACGATTGCCGGAGTCGACACTACGCTCAGGGGGAACCCCCCGGGCGAATGAGAGTCACCAGCGCATCCGCGGCACACATCCCCACCGGTACCGACCCGATCGGAGCCAAGGCGCTATCCAACACTACCGCCTGCCCCGCAGTGCCGCCACAGCCACCGGACTGCACCGCGTACGCCCTGAAAGAGCCGTCCGCTGCCAGGCCGCTGTTGTCCGGAACCGCCACACCGTTGCCGACGCCCCGGTCGACCGTCCGCGTACGGGTGTTGAACGCCATCACTCCATTGGTGGGGGAACTGATGAGGATTCGTTCGCCCAGATCCGAGGCTATCTGACCGGTGTTGGTGCCGAACCCCCCAAAACTGGCGACCTCGCGGCGATCGACCGGGTCGACGATGAACAGTCGGCTCTCGGTATCGACCCCACGATTCATCACGTACAACAAGCCATCCGTCCCTACAGCCGCGTAACGGGCGTTCCCGGGACCGAGCATGGGAATGGAGTCGATACCGGTAGCCAAGTCGTTGGTTTCGGGGTCCAC
>JBDHMR010000307.1:0-3219 GCA_039656035.1 Gemmatimonadota bacterium | reverse complement strand
GATTCGGCGCGGTCGCGTTTGGCTCGGCGGGGCAGGTGGCCCCCACGTTGGGTACCTTTGCCACCGATGCGTTTCGCCCCGCGGCTGGGTTCGGTGTGCGGTTTCTCTTGAACCCTGAGCGGATGCTCAACGTCCGCGCCGACTTCGCCTGGGGCTTCCACGTCGGGTCGACGGGGTTCTACCTGGGAATCGGCGAAACGTTTTAGGCATACCATGCTAATCGTGACCAACGGAGACAGCGCTGTCGCCGCTTTGAAAGAAGCGGGCATTCCCGGGCACATCTTCCCGTGGCGCGATGTGCTCCATGAAGGCCCCGTTGTGGGAGACTCACTGGACGCCGTATCCGAAAGTCGGGCCAAATTCATCGCGGATCGTGGATGGGGGTCACATGCCCGCGTCGCCAACGATTTCAAGCGGCGCGACGAGAAACTCAGGAGCGCCCGGCATCATGACGAACTCGTCGTCTGGCTGGAACACGATCTCTACGACCAACTCCAGTTGTTCCAGATCTTCGACTGGCTGGATAGGAACCCGTTCGAAGACACCGCCGTCAGTCTCATCTGCCATGACACATTCATCACCAACCATGGTCCGGACCAACTTGCCGGCCGGTTCGCCGGCAGAGACGTGGTAACAGCCGCTCAGCTCGCCCTCGGGCGACGGGCCTGGGCGGCGTTCACCGCGCCGACACCCGTACCATGGGAGGCGCTGCTGCACGTGGATACAAATCCTCTCCCGTTCCTCGGACCAGCACTGGAACGGTTGCTACAGGAACTCCCTGGTCCCGACGGGTTGTCTCGCACCGAGCGTCAGATGCTCACGGCGGTGGAGCAGGGCCATAACACGCCCGGCTCATTGTTCCAGGCCACACAAGCAATGGAAGACGCCGCCTTCATGGGAGATGCCTCGTTCTGGATCGTCATGGAGGGATTGGTAATGGGCCAGGCCCCGCTACTCGCCACTGAAGGGACCTTCCGCTCGCTCGGAGGCCCCAGACCCGAGCCCGCCGTTCTCGATCAGGCTTTGAACTTGACCACAGCGGGCCGGGAGGTCCTCGCCGGCACGGTGGATTGGCTGTCGCTGCAACCAATCGACAAGTGGTTGGGAGGAGTACACCTGGGCCCATCGGTATGGCGCTGGGCCCCTGAGCAACGCCAGTTGCTCTCTCCGTAGCGGCTTACTGCCCTGTTCTCGGTCAAGTCGGCTCCACCACCCACCCGCCCGTCTGTCCACCCTTCTCCCGCACCCTACCATCCCTCAGCAAAATCAACCACTTTACACGGACGCCCATATTCAAGAGGACCCCATGGCCCGCAAGACCCCCTCAGACAAATCCCGCGGCATCGCCACCGCGCTCGCCGCCACCCTCGGCGTATTCGGCGTCCACCGGTTTTACGTCGGGAAGATTGGCACCGGACTGCTGATGCTGCTTACGGGCGGCGGCATGGGGATCTGGTACGTCTACGACGTGATCATCGTGGCCTCGGGGGCCTTCCGTGACGCCGATGGCTATGCCCTGACCGAGTGGGGACCCGAAGGGGTAGGGCGGGATCATCTCCTGAACGAGGAGGTGATGGAAGAGATGGACGCCTTGCGGGCCGACATGGCGGAAATGCAGGAGCGCCTGGACTTCACCGAGCGGCTGCTCACCCGCAGCACCGATGCGCCCAAGGGCGACACCGAGGACTCGTTCCCGGCGATCACCCCGAGGTAACTGGTGTCCCCCGATGTCCCTCTCCTGGTCCCATTACCGGCCCACCCGGACCGACGTCCGGGACCTTCTCCGGCTCGCCATTCCAATAGTCATCATCCAGGTCGGCATGATGTTGCTGGGCGTGGTCGACACCATCATGGTGGGACACGTCTCCCCTACGGCCTTGGCCGCGGTCGCCCTCGGTAACCTCTACTCGTTCGGCCTGTCCATCTTCGGACTCGGCGTATTGCTGTCGCTCGATCCCATCGTAGCGCAGGCGCTCGGCGCCAAGGACCACGTGGCCGTCGCACGCGGACTGCAACGCGGCCTTCTGATCTCACTGGTCCTGACCGTGTTGACCTCTCTGGCACTCCTCACGGTAGATCCGGTGCTGACGCTGGTACGGCAACCGGCCGAGGTCATTCCCTACGCCGCGGGATACGTCTATCGGGTAATTCCGGGCGTGTGGCCGTTCTTTGCTTTCGTTGTCTTCCGTCAAACTCTGCAAGCACACCATCGAACCGGTCCGATCATGGTCTCCATAGTGGTGATCAATGTGATCAACGCCGGCCTCAACTACGCCTGGATCTTCGGTCACTTCGGCTTTCCGGCCATGGGCGTTCTGGGCTCCGCCTGGGCCACCATGGTAAGTCGCTGGCTCATGGCGGGGATGCTCCTGGTGTTAGGTTGGCGCTACCTGAGTCCCTATCTGCAGCGGCTGGCGCCTCAGGTGTTCGATGTCGCGGCAATAGGACGCATGATTCGAGTTGGGGCACCCATCGGCACCCAGATGCTCCTCGAGTGGGGTGCCTTCGGCACAGTGGCCCTACTCATGGGTTGGCTTGGTATCGTGCAGGTCGCGGCCCATCAGGTCGCCATCAACCTGGCCTCGCTCACCTTCATGGTGCCCCTTGGCGTGTCCTCCGCGGCAGCCGTAGTCGTGGGGCACGCCGTGGGCAGGAACGATCCCGACGGCGTGCGCCGTTCCTCGTTCGCTGCCTTGATGGTCGGGGCAGGGTTCATGTCCCTTACCGCTATCGTCTTCTTCAGCATTCCCGGATTCCTCGCCGGCATGTACACCACCGATCACGGCGTGCTGAGTTTGGCGGTCGTACTCCTCCCGATCGCCGGCGTGTTCCAGGTGTTCGACGGCATCCAGGTCGTGTCGATCGGCTTGCTGCGCGGCCTGGGTGACACCAGGGTCCCCATGCTGACGAGCATTCTGGGATTCTGGTGCCTGGGGATGCCGATAAGTCTGTGGCTGGCATTCGGCCGCGACATGGGCGCCGTCGGTCTCTGGTGGGGTCTGGTTGTTGGTCTGGCGGCGGTGGCCGTGTTCCTGGTTGTCCGCATCAAGCACCGAGAGGAACGCGATCTGGCCCGTATCATCATCGACGAACGGGCCGAGGAATGCCACGAATAATGACTGCCACGAATATTGAATAATGAAACTTGTGCATTCATATCATTATTCAATATTCGTGGCAGTCATTATTCGTGGCATTCAGTACCAATCAGATGCCAAG
>JBDHMR010000306.1:0-3225 GCA_039656035.1 Gemmatimonadota bacterium | reverse complement strand
TCTAGGCAATACAACCATGGTGGCGAGCGGCTGGTAACCGAACGTAGGGGCGACGCATGCGTCGCCCCGCAAGGCGTCCAGCCACTACTACCAGCCATACAACCCCGCATAAACATCCCGATTGGCCTGCACGATCTTCACGTAGTTCCGTGTCTCCCGATACGGAATCCGCTCCACGAACAACTCCGGATCTTCCACCCCCGCTCGGCGTTGCCACCGGCGCACCCGGCTGCCGCCGGCGTTGTAGGCGGCCAGGACGTAATTCGGGTGGCCATAGCTGTTGATGAGGCTGGCCAGATGGGTGGTGCCCATCTCCAGGCTGACGTCGGGTTCGTATAGCAGCACCGGATCCCACAGCGGATAGCGCTCGCGCCGGGCGATGGTGGAGCCGGTGCCGGGCATGATTTGCATCAGGCCCCTGGCTCCGGCTCGCGACGTGGCACTGGCATCGAAGTTCGATTCCTGGCGGATGAGGCCGGCGACTAGCGCCGGGTCGAGATCGCGTTCGTCGGCCAGGTTCAGCAGTGCGTCGGGTCGCAGCACCGGGTAGAGGAGAGTCAACAACGTATGGTCGCGTTCCGCGCCGAGTGCCAATGCACGCGTGGCCAGCCGGAGCGCTTGAGCGGGTTCGCCGTGCCGGCGGAAGGCCACCGCGGTTTCCAATAACCGGTCGGCGGTGTCCCGCGCTTGGCGGACCAAGTCGGCCTCCTCGAGCCGGGCTTCGGAGTAGAGCCCCAAGTCGCGCAACAGCTCCATACGGGCGATGGCCGAATCGATGCTCGGGCGGGAGGTGACTGCCTGTCCTTGTGGAATGCTGGGCGATGGAATATTCAGGCGGCTGCGCGACAGGCCCGCGTAGTACCCGCTCGCGTCGCGCCTGAGACTGACTCGCCAGCGGACTTGCGCAGCGTCCTCATCGCCCAGGCGGGACCACGCCCGGCCGCTCCAGTAGAGCGCGGCGGGGAGGACTCGAGCCTCGGGATGAAGCAACACCAGGGTGTCCAGTTCTGCCGCGGCCACGGTCACGTCGTCGAAACCGATGGCGATGAGTGCCGCCCGGTAGCGGGCCAGGGCAGCCAGGCGTACCTGGGGCGCACGTGCCACGCCGGCGAGGAGAATACGGCGCGCATCACGCTCGTTGCGGGCGTCGGAGGCCAGGTCGGCCAGCAGCAAAGTGGCTTCCATCGCCGCCGGTTCATCGGGGAAGTCACGCTCGAGTGCCTGAAGACGCTTCCTGGTGCCGCCGAGCCGGCCTCGCAAACGGGCCATCGCCTCCTCGTACCTGGCTTGGGCCACCAGGGTAGGGGAGCCTTCGACGCCGGCGAAGGCTCGTGCCGCCGGCCGGAAGAACCGCAGGGACGCCAGAGACTTCCCATAATGAAAGCGATCGCGGTCGGTGCCGAGGCCGTCCTCCAGGGCGCGCTTGTAGGCTGCCTGGGCGGCGGGGTACAGCCGGCGGGAATAAGACAGCCGGGCGATCAGGAGTTCCTCGTCGGCCGGGAGCGGTCGCAAGCCGGTGATCAGCTGCACCGCGAATGAGAATTCGGCGTGCTGCGGCTGGTCCCGAATGAACTCCATCAACGCCTGCTTGGCGGCCGCGCTATCGGCGGCATCGGCTGCCAGCCGTAGCGAGATTGCCGAAGCCATGGCCGGCCACCCGGCATCGAGATAGGCCGCTGCGGCCCCCATCGAATCGGCTTGGCGCAGCAGCGCCCGGGAGTTGATGAGTTTGGCTCGTTGGCGGGCGAGCGGGTGGACGATTTGCCGCAAGAGCAATCCACGGGCAGAGTCGTCGGCCGTCACCGTGGCGGCGCGGAGCAACAGCCAGTCACCGGCGGCGCCCCACTCGGGAGCGGCTCGCTCGAAGGCATCAGCAGCGGAGCGGTCGTCGCCCAGGGACTCGTAGGCCAACCCTTGCTGGACCAGCGCGGTTGCGTATTGCCTGCTACCCGGCGCGGCGTCGCGCACGGCGACCTGCGTCAGCAACAAGGCCCGCTCGGGCTCCCCGTCTTCCAGTTCCGCCCTGACCAGTAATCGCCTGGCCTCGGCTCGCAAGTTCACGTCGTCGAAATCGTGTCCTGTGAGGAGAGACATGACCTCCGAAGCACCGCCCCAGGCATCGGCTGCCCGTGCGGCCAGCAGGATGGCTTCGTCGCTCCTGGCGGTGTGGTCGGCCAGGATGGGTGCCAACTCGAGAGTGGCCCGCCAGGCGAGGCCGCGTTCGAGCGCTTGTCCGGCCGCGAACAACTCGGGTGGTAGCGGGAAGTTGACTGCGGCGCTCATCTGCCGCACGCCGACGATCCGGTCGGGCGGTCCCTCAGGCAGCTCGGGTGGCTGGCAGGCCGCGAGTCCGGCGCCGAGTGCGACGAGAGTGAGTGAGAGGGTGGTCCTCATGGTTGTAATGTAGGTGCAAGGGTGATGCCGGGCGTAGGGGACAGGGGCTATCGGCGGTCGGCGGTCGGCTGGCAGCTAATCTTGCAGCCCCCGCACCCGAGTGGCGGAATTGGTAGGCGCGCACGACTCAAAAGCGACTCCAGTGTCCGCCTACAGCTGTGCCCTGTTGTGTGCCCCGTGTGGGGGCAGACGGTCACCCAGTCTTGTCTTCTTGCGACTCACGCCCGGCGGCGAGCAAACGCTCTGTGAACTCGAGGCGTTCCTGCATGTCGGCCAACTGTGCTCGTGTGTCGTCGAGATCGTCGCGCAGCGCATCGACCTCCGCTCCCAACTCCGCACTGCTACCTCGCGTGTCCAGCTCTTTTTTCTTGAGCCTGAAATGGACAATCAAAGCCGTGAACAAGATGAAGCTCGAGAAAAACATAAGCTTTTGAATCAAATCTTCCGACATGACATCTCCTCCTCAAGTCTCAACCTTGCTGAGCGTGGTGGGCGTCGGTTACTGATACCAACCTCTGGTCGAAGAAGCTCTTTGTCAAAGGAAACAAGAATGATCTGGTTTAACGCCCTACCCATCCTCAGGGCGTCGGGGTCTCTGCGCGCGTGCCCTACAGCCGCGACAACGGGGCGACGAACGCGACAGGGCTCCCCGACCTCTGCTACAGGTGCGACCAGTCTGCGACAGGTAACCCCCTGTCAGTCGCATAGTTGGCATACCACACCCCGGTGGTTGTATCTTCCCACCCCGCGCCCGAGTGGCGGAATTGGTAGACGCGCACGACTCAAAATCGTGTTCCTTCGGGAGTGAGAGTTCGAGCCTCTCCTCGGGCA
>JBDHMR010000305.1:0-3228 GCA_039656035.1 Gemmatimonadota bacterium | reverse complement strand
TGGCCCAGATCGAAGTTCTCCGAAATCAGCGACGTGAACTGGAAGTGGTCGACTGACTCCTGGTGTTCCTTGCCCGCCAGCTCGATCAGGTTGGCGACCTCGTCTTCGGTGAGGTCGAACTGCCGGGCCAGGGCGCCTTCTATGTAGCTGCGTTCCTCGGGCGAGAACTCATCGTCGGCGTGGGCCAGCTCCAGCAGGAGGGCCGCGGCGGCCAGTTGGACGGCGTGGCCATCAACAGGGGAATCTCCCCCGGCTTCCGCCGCGGCCGGAGGCACCATCTGTGAATCGAAGAATGATCGAATGGATTTGAGCATGGCAGAAAACTAACGGGCTGCGCTTTTCTCCGCCTCCTCGCACGATTCCGATACCACTCAACATTGATTCTCCCACCACCTTGGGTCCGCCGTCGTCACAGAGCGTTCGCCGTCAACGCTCGAACCCAAGGAGGCTTCATGAAACGCCGAATGCTCACCCTCACCCTGCTGGGACTGGCCCTGGCCTGCTCCGAGCGGGCAGCGACCCCGACCGAGCCGGGCGTCACCACCGACCCGGTGCCCGACACCGAACCGCCACCGCCCGAAACGTCGGCCCGCGGCGCCATGGAGGCGCTGGCACGCGAGGTGGCGCTCGCCATGGGGAGCGATGCGTTCCGGGCCGAGCTGCGACAGCAGTTGGAGCTGTCACCGCTCAGAGAGCACAAGCTCCCGGCAGCGGAATTCCTCATGGCAAGCCAACCGGCACTGGCTCAGGCGGCCCTCGTGAGCCCGGTCGATCCGGCTGCCGTCAGCTCACTGGCCGGCAGTACCATCCCCGCCGAGTTGTACTTCCCCGTACCGGGTCACCGGGAGGCGTGGACCGGCGGTACTCATGTCCTGGTCGCTACCGCAATGGATGACGAAGACGCACCTGTGGCGTTCGATACCGAGGGGCGCCGCTATCGGCTCGACCCACGGCAACCACCCACGATTCCGGTGCTGGCCCTGGTCCCACGAGAGGCGCACATCGCCCGAGTCTTATCCGCCAAGTGCGCCTTCGAGGAGTGCGGCCAGTCGAGCGGTGGTGGCGGTACGGCGGGGGGCGGTCCCAGCGGACCCAGACTGTCTGCCGGCTCGCTCACGCTCACCCACGCGGAATTCGTGGGAACTTTTGAGGGTTGGTTGAAGGGCCAGCCCGAATTTGAGCTTCACATCCTGGGGCCGGTGAGCCAGTCGGATACGTCGACCATGATGAGCTACCAGTGCATTGGAGAGCACGCGGCGTCGGACTATTACTGGGACATGAACGAGCTGTCGTGGGATGGACAAGCCAAGATGTTCAGCTTCGAACAGATGGATGCTTTCGAGCAGGCGTATCCGGGGAGAGCCTATCTGGTGTTCGCCGTCGAGGATGATTCCCGAGCCTGTGTCATTACCAGCAACGCCGATCATTTCAAGGCCATGATCGATATCCTGCGCCAGGCATACGACGAATACACCGCGGCCAAGGATGAGAAGATCGGTTTCAACGACGCCGACCGTATTCTCAAGGCCGCCCAGACCGGTTCCAAGGTGCTGTCCGCCATCGCCAGTTTCATCACTACCAAGGACGACCCCATTGGGATCGCAGTGGAAACCAGTGTTGCCGGACGCTTTCATCCGGCGGCGAACTGGGTGGTGCTCAACGACGACAACGCCGTCACCGGCTGGTTGAAGCTGGAAATGCGTTGACCGGAAGAAGAAAATATCAATCCAACCCGTGCACCGGGAGGCCGCCGTGCTACTCAGTACCGTATCGATCGCCTTTGCCGCAATGGTATTGGCCCATGCCCAGGGCAGTGCCCAGCAACACCTCTGGACCATCGGCCTCGATGTGGGACAAACGCACATCGGCGGGACCTCCCGGGACACTGCTTCCGGCGACGACCGGGCCTTCCGGCCCTCCAACTCCACGGTGTGGAGCCTGCACGCCTCACGCCGGGTGGGAGGGTTCGCCCTCGGCCTGATCGGCAGCTACGGGACCGCCGGATTCGCCCTGGAGGGCCCCGACCTCCTTCTGGTCGATCGCACCGCCGGGTTCACCTTCTATGAGCTCGCACCAGTCATTGGAATCCGCCTGACTGGATTAGGCAACGACGGGCTGCTGGTATTGACGGGCGGCCCGGTCGTTTCCCTGTGGAGCCTCACCGACCAGCCCGACCGCACCCGGCTGGGAGCACGGCTGGGACTCTCTCTCCCTATTTGGTTCGGGCAGAATCTGGGTGGCATGGTGCGCCTGGACGGGGTAGTCACCCCGTCGGTGTTCGAGGATGGGGAACTGCCGGATGATTTCATCCTGCCGGCCACGTGGCGGTTGCAGGTGAGCCTGGGCGTGCTGGCAGGATTCTAGCGCTCTGCCTGCTTTAGACCCAATCCAAGGAGACCAGGCCCCGAGAACGCCAAGGGTGGCGCTTTCCGGGCAAGTTGCTAGTTTGTAGCCATCATAAGGGCCCTATTTGGCGCCCCAGTTTTGGCCTCGGCACCTCTGATCGAGGCAAGCCCAGCGTGGGGGCACGATCCACGCAAACAAGTAGTCGGTATGTACGGCAGCGCCGGCACACCCGATTGCGACAACAACAAAGGGAGTACGGCAATGCGTACGACTGGCACAGTGAAGTGGTTCAACGATTCAAAGGGCTTTGGTTTTATCACGCCTGACGATGGTTCCAAGGACTGCTTCGTCCACCACAGCGCGATCCAGGCCGAGGGCTTCAAGTCCCTCAATGACGGCGACAAGGTTGAATTCGACGTCGTCGAGGGCCAGAAGGGCCCCGCCGCTGAGAACGTAGTCGCGGTCAGCTAACCGACCACGACTGTAGCACAAACGGGCCACCCGGAATCTCCGGGTGGCCCGTTTTCTTTTTCCCCTCTCAAGCATCCTCGCCGGCCCATCCTCCCCTGCGCACCGTGTCCTGCGACCAGCGCCCTCACCCCACCATCCTCCCCAGCAACTCCTTCAAGAACTTGGCGGCAACCATCGCGGTTACCCCCGATGGATCTCGCCGGGGATTGTACTCCACGATGTCGGCTCCGATGACCGGCCCGGGCAGCCGCTGGATGATGTCAAGCACCTGTCTCACCGACATGCCGCCGGGCTCGTAGTGCGACACGCCCGGCGCGAACGCCGGATCGAGCACGTCGAGGTCGAGCGACACGTAGCAGGGCCCGTCCGGCAGCTTTGCCCCGTCTGTCCAATCTCGCATCTCGATCGTCT
>JBDHMR010000304.1:0-3506 GCA_039656035.1 Gemmatimonadota bacterium | reverse complement strand
CCCCACGCCCCACGCCCTCACAAGTATTCCATCCCCGTCGTAATCCCGATCGACCCCCCAATACTCCTCGCCACCGGACACTTGTCGGCATGAACAGCCAGCACCCGCTCTGCGGCGGGGCGGTGCTCTTCCGCCACTCTGAGGCGGTAGGCAACGTGAATCCGTTTGATCACCAGTACCCCGCCCTCCAACTCAACCTCACCACGTACGTCCCCGTAGATGTCTTCCGGTCCCAGAGAAATCCCGCGCGCTTCCAGCGCGCCAGCAAAGGTGCCGGTGAGTCAGCCACCTGCCGCCGCGATGACGTGGTCTATCGTCGTCGCGTGCGGCTGATACCCCTCCATCGAGTCGAGCCCGTAGTGTCGGGCGATGGCCCCGTGGACCCCGAAGGCGGTGTCCTGAGAGTCTCCGGGGAGACGCACCGTCCGGTACGGACCCTCCCAGCGACGAATGGTGGCTTCGCAAACGTAGATTGGCTGTGGCATACTTCCCTCCCCATTAGCGTGGCGCCGGTGCCCTCGGTCATTATACTACCCAGCTATGACACACCCACCGCCTGCTCCCGGCTCAGTGACGGTTGGACTGGTCCAATCGGCTTGCTCCGCCGACATCGATCACAACACTGAACGCGCCCTCGACGGCATTCGTTCCGCCGCCGCCAAGGGAGCGCAGATCATCTGTCTCCAGGAGTTGTTCCGCTCACGATACTTCTGTCAAACTGAAGACCACGCGCACTTCCAGCTGGCCGAGCCGGTACCCGGGCCCACTACAGAACGGCTGAGCCTCCTGGCTCGTGAACTCGAGGTGGTCATCGTGGGGTCACTCTTCGAACGGCGCGCCGAGGGTCTCTATCACAACACGGCCGCGGTGATCGACGCCGACGGTACTTTCCTCGGCAAGTACCGGAAAATGCACATCCCCGACGACCCGCAGTTCTACGAGAAGTTCTACTTCACCCCGGGAGACCTTGGCTTCCCTACCTGGAACACTCGCTACGGCCGGATCGGTGTGCTGATCTGTTGGGATCAGTGGTACCCTGAGGCGGCTCGGTTGACGGCCATGGGTGGCGCCCAGATCCTGTTCTATCCGACTGCCATTGGCTGGCTCCCGGAAGAAAAGGCCGAGTACGGCGAATCCCAGCACAGTGCCTGGGAAACGATGCAACGCAGTCACTCGGTGGCCAACGGCGTGTACCTTGTCGCCGCCAACCGGGCGGGATTCGAACCATCGGATGGTAGCGGCATCGAGTTCTGGGGGGGAAGCTTCGTAGCGGATCCCTACGGCAACGTGTTGGCCAAGGCCGGGCAAGAACCGGAAGTCCTGGTGGTCCCCTGCGACCTCGCGGCCGTCGACCAGGCCCGAACCCACTGGCCGTTCCTCCGGGACCGCCGTATCGACGCCTATCAGGACCTCGGGCGTCGTTTCCGCGATTGACCGCCCCCGCCCCTGCCCCTGCCCCTGCGCCCACTCCGGCGGACCTGGGGTTTCACATGCCGCCCGAGTGGGCGCCGCATCGCGGGACGTGGCTCAGCTGGCCCCACCGGGAGTCGTCCTGGCCGGGCATCTTCGACAGAATCCCACCTGTCTTCGTACAGATCGTCGCGACCCTGGTCCCCCACGAGCACGTCTATCTCAACGTCACAGGACCGGACATGGAGGAGGACGTGCGCGGCCGGTTGGCACGGGCCGGCGTCCCACTCGACCGGGTGGTGTTTCATCACTTTCCCACCGACGACGCCTGGACCAGGGACCACGGCCCAATTTTTCTCCAGCGCGTGGTAGACGGACGGTCCGAGGAAGCGGTCCTTGACTGGGAGTACAACTCGTGGGGCGGGAAGTATCCGCCGTTCGACAACGACAACGCCATTCCGGGCCGTATCGCCAGCCACCATGGCCTGCGTCACTTCACACCGGGCCTGGTCATGGAAGGCGGGTCTATCGACGTCAACGGCGCCGGCACCCTCCTGACCACCGAGTCCTGCCTCCTCAACCCCAACCGCAATCCTAACCACACCAAGGCAGACATCGCACAAGCCCTGAGAGACTACTTCAACGTCGAACACATTCTCTGGTTGGGTGACGGGATCGCCGGTGACGACACTGACGGGCACGTGGATGACCTCACCCGGTTCGTCGGTCCTTCAACCGTAGTTACCGCAGTCGAGGCCGACCCCGCAGACGTGAATTATCACGCCCTCAGGAACAATCGCGAGCGCCTGGAGGCCATGACGGACCAGGACGGCAATCCTCTTCGCATAGTGGAGTTGCCAATGCCGCAGCCGATATACCACGACGGAGAGAGACTGCCTGCCAGCTACGCCAATTTCTACATCGCCAACGGCGTGGTATTGGTCCCAGCCTACGATCAGGATAGCGACGAGATCGCCCGCACCGTGCTGCAACAGTGCTTCCCAACCCGCCGCATTGCCCTAATCCCCTCGACAGACCTGGCCTGGGGCCTCGGAAGTTTCCACTGCGTCACCCAGCAATGGCCCGCGTAGGGGCGACGCATGCGTCGCCCGTGCCTCATTGCGAATTACACGCTAGACGCTCGCCTCCTCCATCGCCTCCACCAACGCCTCGATATCCCCCCGATCATTGTACACATGCGGCGACACACGTACCGCATCCCCCCGAACCGACACCTGCACGTTCCTCACGGTAAGTGCATCACTCAACGCTGAGCCTTGAGCATCCGACCTCAGGCGGATCCCGACGATGTGCGGCGATCGCTCCCGCGGGTTGACCACGGCGTACCCCAACCGCTCCGCGGCCTTGACGATCTCGTCCGTCAAACTGCCACAGTAGGCCGCCACCTCCTCGACCGACCATTCCACCAACTGCTCGAGCCCGGCATGCACCATCGGCATGAGGGCGAAGTTGCTGGTCTCACCCACATCGTACCGCGCCGCACCCGGCCTGAAATCGTCGCGGTACTCAGACAGCCGGGAAAAATCGTCACTCCCGGGCCGCGCCAGCCAGGTTTCCTCCAGCGGAACACCACCGTCCATCTCCGGACCATACCAGGCAAGCGTCACCGAATACGGACCCAGCAGCCATTTGTAGCACGACGCCACAATGGCGGCGGGGCGGATCCGCTCCACGTCGAACGGCACCGCCCCGATCGACTGGGTGCCGTCGAGTACCAGGTTCGCCCCCACCTCCCGTGTCCGATCGGCGCGTGCCGTCGAGTACCAGGTTCGCCCCCACGTCCCGTGTCCGCTCGGCGATGGCTTCGATGTCGAACCGGCGCCCGTCGAACCAGTGCACCGTGCCCAACGCTACCACCGCCGTCCGTTCGTCGATAGCATCGAGAATGGCTTCGGTGAACGTCTTGTCACCTCCGGCCGGCTCGGCGACAGTAACCACGGCACCCTCTCGTTCGGCAGCGAGCCTGCGCCAGCAGTACATGTTCGACGGCATCTGCCCAGCCGCCACGATCACTGCCTGACCGGCCTCCATGGGCAGGTTTCGTGCTGCGGCGGTGAGACCGTAAGACGCGGACG
>JBDHMR010000303.1:0-3239 GCA_039656035.1 Gemmatimonadota bacterium | reverse complement strand
CATTGCCAGGGAGTTTCGCCGGCGCGGCGTATACACCGTCATGGGCGGCGCCCACGCCACGGTCGTTCCGGAAGAAGTGCTGGAGCACTTCGACACGGTCATGGTGGGAGAGGCGGAAGGCGCCTGGGAAGCTTTCATCCGGGACTATCTGGCCGGAACGCCGCAGCGGCGGTACCGCAACGATTCTCTGGAGAGCATCGACCTGCTGGGCTCGCCAGCCCCACGCTACGATCTCCTGGGCGAGCGTTTCTTCGCCAACGGAAGAGGATACAAGATGATGCCGGTGCAGACGACACGCGGGTGCCCGCGTGATTGTGAGTTCTGCTCCGTTCCCCAAGTGTACGGCAAGGCCTTCCGAAAGAAGAGCGTCGAGCAGGTCGTGCGCGACGTCCGGGCCGCACAGGCCGCGGCTCCCGGCCAGCTGGTGTTGTTCGCCGACGACAACATGTTCATCCACCGCCGGTTTTCGCACGAATTGCTCGAAGCCCTCACGCCACTAAAGATTCGTTATATGGCGCAATCCGACATCGGTATCGCCGAGGACGAGCGGCTGTTGGAGCTGATGTACCAGAGCGGGTGTGTCATGGTGCTTGTTGGGCTGGAGAGCTTGTCGCCCAAGGCGCTGAAACAGGTTGATGGCTACAAGTCTCGTATGCTCGACAAGTACCGGGAATACGTCCAACGCATTCAAGATCACGGGATGATCGTGTTGGGTGCCTTCATCGTGGGACTCGACCACGACGATTCATCCGTGTTCGAGCGGATTGAAGAGTTCGTCCACGCCACCCAGGTCACGCCGCAGATCACCATCGCCACGCCACTGCCGCGCACGGCCATGACCGCCCGGCTGGAGGCCGAGGGGCGCTTGCCGGCCGGGAACTACTGGGACCGCTGTACCTACTACGACGCCATCCACGAGCCCGCCGGACTCACGGCGAGCGAACTCGAGCGCGGCGTGGCAGCGCTCCATTGGGAGCTGTTCTCGTCCTCCATGGTGGCCAAGCGCAGGGGCCACATGCGGCGGGTGCTGCGCGGACTGGGGAATCGGTACCAGGCTGAATCACTGCAGCCGGCAGCCACACTTCCGTAGCGCCCCGGAGTTCGCTTCACGATCTAGAATTACTGATATATAGAGATATCGAGTTCTTAACCCCTTCTTCACAATTTCCTCACCTCCGCCCGGCTATCCTGCCGAGGGACATGAAGCAGTAGTCCCTCACCGCTGCCGAGGACGAATCATCGCCCAAGGCGGCACTCGCCTGGCCGGACCACCCGGCCGGAGGGGGCTGAGATGGTATTCAACCGCAGTACCGGGATGTTTTTTTCGCTGGCCGGTCTCCTGGCGGTGGCGCTGGTCTTTCCGCCGAGAACACAAACCCTTCACAACACTTCGATGGCGTTCAACCGGACGGGGGACACCTTCGGGGTCTACGTCCGCCTGGTGGAGAACGCCCCAGGTACGTTCGACGCGGTGGTAGCCTCGCTGGAGACGGCGGTGACGGAGTCAGGCTGGGATCTCGTTGCCAGCTTCGAGGCCGCGGTCGAGGAAGACGATTGCTCCTACAGGGCCCACGCGGTGGATCTGGTATCCGAAGCCTACGCTGCAGAGGTGTTGGCTCACGGCCCGCGGGCGGCGTTTGCGCTACCGCTTCGCATGCTGGTGTACCAGGACGAGAACGGCACCCACGTGTCGGTTGTCGACCCGCGATCTCTGAACCGCACGATCGTGGCCGAAACAGGATTCGAGGCCCAGTCTGCCGAGGCGTTCAACGCGCTGCGAAGGATCGTGGCCGGTCCGTTTGCCGATCACCTGGTCGATCAACAGTACGGGCAGATGCGAGACAAGGGCCTTATCAGCAAGACCATGGGGATCATGGCCGGGGGTCCGTTCGACGGCAAGATCGAAAAGATCACCTCGATCAAGATCAAGGGAGACGCTGATCTTGGTAGTATCGCCGGGGAGCTGTTCTCCGGGCTGGAAGCCGTGGCTGGCGATCGCAAGTGGCAGACGCGGCCGGTCTACCTCATCGATCTTACCGAGCACAACGCCGTGCTCATCGGCATCACCGGTGGACCCGTCGAATCAAGATCGTTCCATATCGTGGGCTCCGGCAGCGACAAGACTCGCAAGGACTTTGCCTGCGCGGGAATCGCTTACGCGGGATCGTATCCGTTCTCGGTCTTGCTGACCCGGAACGGCGACAACGTCGACGTGCTCATGGTCGACTCGATGTTTCGGATGAAGATGTACTTCGAGGATGCCGGAAAGATGAAATTCGCGGCCAACATGCGGATGCCGGGATCGATCGAGAACGAGGTGCGCGACAAGATCGAGGAATCGTTGTATTAACCCTGTGGCACTGCGCCACGATGTTTATCAGGAGGTCGTGATGATTCGACGTCTAGTGTCAGGATTGGCCGGCATGGCCATCATCCTCTTCGCGGCCGTTCCCAAGGCTCACGCCACGGACGGTCATTTCCTCCACGGGGTCGGTGCCATCAACTCGGCCATGGGCGGCGCCGGTATCGCCGCACCGGTCAGCATTCTCGGCACCTTCTATCTCAACCCAGCGGGGCTGATGGCGTTTGACGGTACCCGGATGGAATTCAGCATGGAGATGTTCAAAGCCGATCGAAGCGTGGGCAGCACGTTCGGCCCCTTCACCGGCTCCACCAGCAGCAAGAAGGATTGGGTACCCATCCCGGCCTTCGGCGGAACGTACAAGCTGAACAGCGAGCGGGTAGTGTTGGGCATCAGCGGTCTTGGTATCGGCGGTTTCGGCGTCGATTACCCTGCCGAAAATCAACCGACCAACGGCGGTACCAACCCGATCCTGTTTCCGCAACCCAACGGATTCGGCCAGGTGTTCAGCAATTACTCGTTGCTGAATGTCACCCCATCTGTTGCCTGGGCTGCTTCAGACAAGTTGTGGCTCGGGGCGTCCTTCAAGTTTGCATGGGCGTCACTGACCATCATTCCGGCACCTGTAGGTGCACCCGACAGCGATCCGGGCACTCCCCCCACGCCGGCGTATTTCCCGCAGGCTGGAGCATCCGACGGCGCTTTCGGTTGGGGGTTCAGTGGCGGACTGCTGTACCACGTGAACGACATGATCGCCCTGGGAGGCTCGTACACCACCGAGCAGCAGTTCAGTTCCTTCCAGTGGAACTCGACCCACGCCAATCCCAACCTGGCCAATTTTGGCGAACCGCGGACCATCGAGTTCCAGATGAACGTG
>JBDHMR010000302.1:0-3257 GCA_039656035.1 Gemmatimonadota bacterium | reverse complement strand
TCACGAACGCAGGTTTGAGAGTGGCGAGTTTCCCTACGGTGACTTCCGGCCGGGGGTGCTCGTCCCGGTCGATGACCGTAGTCGAGTCGCCCTTGGCGGGGATGGTGACCGCCAACAGTTCGTCTTTGAAATGCCCGGCCTCGATGGCGGCAGCGGCGCGGCGCTGGCTCTCGACTGCGAACGTATCCTGCTCGGTGCGGGAAATCCGGTACTGGCCAGCTACTTTTTCTGCCGTCTCGCCCAGGGAGATGGTGTACTCGTCCGGCATTCGCGGATTGACGAAACGCCACCCGACGGTAGTGTCCGCCATTTGAGGCGGTCGACGATTCCACGGCTTGTCCGCCTTGAGCATGACGTAGGGCGCCCGTGTCATGCTCTCAACGCCCCCGGCCACGAAGACGTCTCCTTCTTCTGCCTTGATGGCCTGCGCCGCACTGGCCACGGCCTGCATGCCCGAGCCGCACAGCCGGTTGATGGTCTGGCCAGGAACCTCGATCGGCAGCCCCGCCAGCAGCGCGGCCATACGGGCCACATTACGGTTGTCCTCCCCGGCTCCATTGGTACAACCGAGGATGACGTCGTCGATGTCTCCAGGCTCGAGGCTGCCCCGATCGACCGCCGCGCGAACCGCCATAGCTGCGAGATCGTCGGGACGGACGGAAGCCAGGGCTCCGCCCGCTCGACCGACCGGTGTGCGGACCGCCGCGGTGATGTAGGCCTCACGCATTACGAGTTGGCCTCACAACCCTACCCAAACAGTCTTCGTCTCCGTATACCCGTCCAGCGCTACCCGCCCCAGGTCGCGCCCAAAGCCGCTCTGCTTGAATCCTCCGAACGGCGCCGCGGAGTCGTACAGGTTGTAGGTGTTGATCCACACGGTGCCCGCGCGGATGGCCCGGGCGGTGCGGATGGCCTTGCTGATGTCGCGGGTCCACACACCGGCGGCCAGGCCGTATTCGGTGTTGTTGGCCAGCGCCACCGCTTCTTCGGGCTCGTCGAAGGTCAGGACCGACAGCACCGGTCCGAATATTTCCTCGTCCACTATACGCATGCCGGGCTTGGCGTCGTCGAACACGGTGGCTTCCACGAAGTATCCCTTGCCGTTTACCTGGGCTGCGTTACCGCCCGCCACCAGGGTGGCTTCCGCCTTGCCGGCTTCGATGTACTCGAGCACCGTATCCTGCTGTCTCTTGGAAACCACGGCGCCCAGTCGTGTGTCCTTGTCGAACGGATCGCCGGGCACCAATCGCTTGGCGCGGGCAGCGAGCTGCTCCACTACTTCGTCGTGCACCGAGCGCTGCACCAGAAGACGGGAACCCGCGGCGCACACTTCGACCTTGCCGTAGAAGATGCCGTTCTGGGCGCCACGCACAGCCGCCTTCAGGTCCGCGTCGGCGAAAATGATATTGGGGCTCTTGCCGCCCAGCTCGAGCGTCAGGCGCTTCACCGTTTCGGCGGCGTCGCGCATGACCTGCTTGCCGACTTCGGTCGAACCGGTGAAGGTGATTTTGTCCACGTCCGGGTGGCGCACCAAGGCGGCACCTGCGGTCGACCCCGCACCGGGGATCACGTTGAACGCCCCCGCCGGCAAGCCTGCTTCCAGGAACACCTCGGCCATTGCCAGAGCTGTCAGCGGCGTTTCCGAGGCCGGCTTGAGTACCACGGTGCATCCGGCCGCCAGCGCCGGAGCAAATTTCCAGCTGGCGATGTTGAGCGGAAAGTTCCACGGCACGATGGCGCCGATCACGCCGAGCGGCACGCGTTCCGTGTAGACAAAATCCTGGTTGGCCACCGACACGACCTCGCCCGCCACCTTGTCGGCCCACGCGCCATAGTACTTGAGCGTCTCCGCCGTCATGGCCACGTCGATCTTCGATTCGAAGAACGGCTTGCCGTTTTGCAGTGATTCGAGCTTGGCAACATCGTTGCGCCGGGCGTGCAACAATTCGCCGGCCTTGGTCAGCAGCACCCCCCGTTGGCGGGGAGACATCCCCTGCCAGGCGTCGGACTCAAAGCAGGCGCGGGCCGCCTCGACCGCCGCGGCCACGTCCGCTTCTCCCGCGGCCTGGACCGCCGTGATGGTCTCTTCCGTAGCCGGATTGACCACGTCGATGGTGGAACCGGAGGAGGCGGCTCGCCACTCATTGTTTATGAATAGTTCGGTGTGCATGAAACCTCTAGGCAGTCAAAGTGCGCCGTCGCAGATGTAGGGGCGACGCATGCGTCGCCCTTGGTGACCTGCCACCTGCGCATTTGTTGTTTTACTAGCTACCGGAGAAGTCAGCCTTCCGCTTCTCCACGTACGCGGCAATCCCTTCCTTCGCGTCCTGGCTCTGGAAGAGTTGCTGCTGCAGTTCACGCTCGATGGCCAGGCCGCTCTCGAACGGGACTTCCAGGCCTGAGCACACCGCGCGCTTGATGTTGCCGACTGCCTTGGCCGCGCCGCTGGGCGGTACGAACTGCTTGGCGTACTCCAGGACCTGGTTCCAATACTCTTCCGGCGTGCCGTCGAACACCTCGTTCACCAGGCCGAGGTCCTTGGCCTTGTCGAAGTCGAAGGTGGCGCCGGTCACCATCAGCTCGATTGCCTTGGACTTGCCGAGCATGCGAGCCATGCGCTGGGTGCCACCGGTACCGGGGAGCACGCCGAGGGTCACTTCGGGGAGGCCGATCTTGGCCTTGCCGCGATGGGCCAGGCGCAGGTCAGCCGCCATGGCAATCTCCAGTCCCCCACCAACCGTGTGCCCGTTGAGGGCGGCGATGACCAGCTTGGGCGTGTGCTCCAGCCGGTTGAGTGTCTCGTTGGCGTGGAGGCAGAAGAAGTACTTGAAGCGCGGAGTTACCGAGTTCAGCATGTCGATGTTGGCGCCGGCGCTGAAGAACTTGTCGCCCTTGCCCCGCAGCACGATCACGTGCACGTCGTCGTCCATGCGGGCCGTCAGGATGGCGTCGTCCATCTGGCGGAACATCTCGTAGGTATAGGTATTGGCCGGCGGATCGTTCAGTTCGAGAACGGCCACGCCGCCTTCCACCCAATAATCGATCAGGGTCGCGGTCGGTGCTGCTGTGGATGTCATGATGCGGTTCTCCTTGTGCCAGTAGAAAGTCGTTCGGGCCGTAGTCGCCTAGTGCGGAAACGACCTGGAACTGCTGTCGGTCAAGAACTCCGGGAGGTCAAGTGGCGTCGAGGTATCCCCCCATTTTATCGCCTCGAACGTCGTTTTGCACGTCTCACAATAGTAAAGGCTCACCATGAG
>JBDHMR010000301.1:0-3263 GCA_039656035.1 Gemmatimonadota bacterium | reverse complement strand
GAACAGGTCCAAGTCGCCGTCGTTGTCGATATCGGCCAGCGCCAGGGTATTGGCCCCGTGGAGGCTTCCCTCCAGGTTGGCGACGATCTCGATGTCCTCGAACCGGTCGGTGATATGACGGAAACGCGGCACGTCGTTGGCGTCGACGCCCTCGGCCTCGTAACGGGTGATGGTGCCGACCAGCCGGCCGATGAACAGATCGAGTTTTCCGTCGCAGTCGAGGTCGCTGACGTTGGGAATGTTCTGCCGGTCTGAAAACAGCGCTACTCCACTGATATCGCGGAGGGTGTCGGCTGCCAGGACGAAAGCCGGCGATGCCGGCGTCCCCTCATTGCGCCAGTAGCTGATGTAGCTGAACCGCTTCTCGCCGAGGAGATCGGGGTCACCGTCGGCGTCGATGTCGGCAAAGCGATACCACTCGCCCACGTTCAGATCGTGGAACGTGTCCGTCCGCCACCGGTAGCGCGGTTCGGCCGGGGTACCCACCTGTTCGAAGAACATGATCTCCCCGCCACGCTCCTGGACGAACAGGTCGAGATCGCCGTCGGCGTCGATGTCCACCAGTTGAGGCCGGGGCACGTTCAGGCCGCCGAGAAACGGGTGGGCGAAACGTTCGCCGGCTTCGGTGCGAACGTCGAAGTCATCGACCACTCGCTGGTAACTCGAGGCGGCGGTTTGGGCGGAGAGTCCCCTACCGGCCGTAGTGGCCGGCGCGGCGCAGCCGATGAGTAGCGTCAGAGCCAGGCCCGCGGGACCAGCACGCCGGATCGAGATCATCAATGCGTCGCCGGTCATTCGGGGCGCCGGGTCATGGTGCCGATTCCGGCAGGATAACGATCGACCTCAATGACAGTTTCGATGGTGTTGCTGGCGGTGTTGATGACCACCACCGTTCCCACCTGCCCCTCGCCGCCGTCGTCTTCCGTGGGCGTATAGGCACCTTTGAGATTCCGGTTGGAGATGTAGACGTACTTCCCGTCGGCCGACACGGCGCTGCCATGCGGCTCGGCCAGGCCGGGGCCGGTTATGGTCTTGACCACTGCGAGCGCTTCGAGATCGACCACCGACACGGAGTTGTCGTCCTTGTTGCCCACGTAGAGATAGCGCCCGTCGGGCGTGATCACCGGGTGCCACGGCTGGTGCCCAACCGGGATGGTACCGGTGAGCTGTATAGCCGGGGGCTGGCTCACGTCGAACACCAGCAGTGAGCCCGTCAACTGACCGGTGGCGAACAAGGTGTTGCCATCGGGCGTCAGAGCGAACTGCACGAACGTGTGAGTCGTGCCGTCGACGGTCTCCAGTTCGACAGCGTCGGTCTCGGTGTCGTAGGCGCCGAGCTGATTCAAGGCCAGACTGGCGCTGTAGACGAACCGCCCTGACGGGCTGACGGCGATAGCGTGAGGGCGCGGAAAGAACACGTCCACCTCATCCAGCTCCATGGTGTTGCGGTTGACGACGCCGATCCGCTGGGGCGGGTTGACCGCGGCCATCGAGCGGCCCACGTACAGCAGGTCGCTGGCCGGGTCGAGAGCCATCATCCCCGGGCGCTCGAACTCCACCTGACCCACCATCTGATTGGCACGGTCGAACTTGAGGACGCGGTTCTCCGCGATGAGCGATACGTACCACGCCGAGCCGTCCGGTTCCACCACTATGTGGTGAGGCTTGGCCGTGGCACTGAAGCCCAGGGCCTGGAGATCGACGGTTTCGACGACCGTGTTGCTGGCCATGTCGATGACCGACACCACGGCGCCGTTCTGGTTGGCCACATAGAGCCGGGCCGTGGTGTCGGCGACAGTGGCTTGAGCGCCCGTTACCGGTGACGGGCGGGCGCACAGGAATCCGGTCAGTCCGAAGATGGCTATCGCGCTGAGCCCCGCGAGACGAAGATGTCTGGTCATGTCATTTCAGTGGTCTAAAGGGAAAGGGAGCCGGAGCGACAGCTTGGCTGCCTCCCCGGACTCCCTGAAAATACCCAATTTCGCTGCCGTTCGCGTGGATCAGGGAACGGGCTGTTCCTTGTTCTTGAGGAAGAAGACCCCTTCCCGGCCACTGGTAACGACTATGGTGCCGCTGGCAAAGTACGGGTAGTTGCTCCACGACCCGTTGAAGCCGGGCGAGTTGTCACCGTAAGGCACAGTGTCGAAGTAGCCGGTCTCCCGCGGATTCTCCGGATCGCTGATGTCGATCACCCGCATGCCGGCCACGTAGTTGCTCTGGTACATCTTGTTGCCCTTGATGTACAGATTGTGGTCGATGGCGCCGGTGGTACCCATGAATTCCTTCACCAGGATGGGGTCGTCCAGGTCGGACACGTCCCACACCATGGTGCGGGTGCGATCGTAGCTTCCGTTCATCTCATCCAGTTCGTCGCCGAGGAAGAAGTACTTGTGATCCTCGGTAATCCATCCCTGGTGGGCGTAGCCTACGTTGGGGTAGGCAGCACTCGAGAGCGCCTCCGGGTTGGCCTTGTCGGTCACATCAGCGATCGACAAGGCGGTCTCGTTGGCGCCGAAGCAGATTTCCTGGCCCTCGTATGCGCTGTCCGGACCGTGGTAGATGATGCACATGGCGTCGTGCGAGTAGCCGGTGCCGGACCGTCCGGTTTCCGGATCGGCGAAGCACCCGGCAAACGTCGGCCGGTCCGGCTGTTCCAGGTTGATCATGTGGAGTCCGCCACCGCACGTTTCCCCGCCGGCGCTGGCGCCCACGATGTAGCCGTACCCGGTCTCTTCGTTGATGACTATGTTGTGCGCGCTGTGGATGTTGTCGTAGCGGGCCGTCTCCTCGAAGGTGACCGGCGCGTTCTTGACGTCCCGCAGCTGGGTCAGATCGAATATTTGCATGCCATGCGAGGCGGCGCCGTCAGCCACGACGTAGACGTGGTTGCGGTAGACCTTCATGTCGCGCCAAATGCTGCCGGGCGAGGCTGCGGTCTTGGGCATCTCACCCAGGTAGACCGGGTTGTAGGGATCGCTGACATCGACGAACGACGTCCCGTCCACTCGGCCGACGATGGCGTACTCACGGCCCGTTTCCGGATCGGTCCAGCCCCACACGTCGTTCAACCGCACGCCGCGGCCACCACCAACCGCCGATACCGGAAGGAACGACAGGATGTCCACCGAGCCGCAATCGAACGCGGCCGCGGTACCCTCTTCACAAGCAACCTCACCGTCGACGATGGCGTCCATCCCTTTGGACTCGCTCAGGATCTTGCCGGCCGCCGTCCACCTACAGTTTTCCACGCCAAACACCAACAC
>JBDHMR010000300.1:0-8459 GCA_039656035.1 Gemmatimonadota bacterium | reverse complement strand
GTACTCGGCCTGGGCAACCCACTCATGGCCGACGACGGCGTGGGGATCGCCGCCTTGAACCGACTGCGCTCGACGTGGGAGGTTCCCCCCGAGGTCCGCCTCGAGGACGGCGGCACCTGGGGCATGACCCTGCTGCCGCTGATCGAGACCGCCGACAAACTCCTGCTGCTCGATGCCATCAGGTTGCACCAGCTGCCGGGCACGCTCCATCGACTCGAGTGGGATGACCTCCCCCGCTACCTGGCGCACAAACTCTCACCCCACCAGATCGACCTCAAGGAAATACTGGCCCTGTGCGAGTTGCGCGGCTCGATCCCCGGCGAAGTCGTGGCACTGGGCATCGAGCCTGCCCGGATCGAGTTGGATATCGATTTGAGTCCCGAGGTGGAACGAGGAATACCGCGGCTGGTGCACTCGGCTATCGCGGTCCTCGAAGATTGGCGCCACCCATGTGTATCGCGATCGCAGGGCGCCTATGCATGAGCTGAGCATCGCCTTCGAGGTGTGTCGCATGGCGGAAGCCCAGGTGGGACACGACACGGTGGCGCAAGTCGTCACCGTGGCCCTGGAGGTGGGTGACGACGCGGGAGTGGAGGTAGGCAACCTGCAGTTCTGCCTCGAAGCGTTGCTCACCGAACCACCGTTCAGCAACGCCCAGCCGGTGATTCACACGTGCCGGGGAGACGTCCTGCGCCTGGCCTATCTGGAGGTGGACGATGACCGTCCGGACAATTGACGTTCGCGAAAAAATCATGGCCAAGAACGACGAGCTGGCAGCCGTCGTGCGACGCCGCTTGCAGCACACCGGCGTGACGGCGTTGAACATGGTGTCGTCGCCCGGCTCGGGAAAGACGTCACTCCTGGAGCGCACCCTCAACGCGCTACAAGACGACATTCCCATCGGCATCATCGCGGGAGACGTGGAGACTCAGAACGACGCCGACCGGCTGGCGGTCTACACCCACCGGCTGGTTCACGCGGTAGTCACCGGCGGTGCCTGCCACCTCGACGCCCGCCAGGTGCAGGAGGCGCTCGGCGCTCTCGACCTGAACACCATTCGCCTGGTGTTCATCGAGAACGTGGGCAACCTGGTGTGCCCGGCGAGCTGGGACCTGGGCGAGACCGCCAAGGTCGTGGTGTTTTCGGTAACCGAGGGTGAAGACAAGCCCCTCAAGTACCCCAAGATGTTCCGCATGGCCCGCTACGCGATAATCAACAAAGTGGATCTGCTGCCGCACGTGCCGTTCGACATCGATTTGGCAGAGACATATGCCCGGTCGATCAATCCGGGGCTCAGGTTTTTCCGCACGTCGGCAGTTACCGGCGAAGGCCTCGACCAGTGGTTCAATTTCCTGCGAGCCTCGGTGCGAGAGCAATGCCCAACGTAACGAATCCCCGGGTGAGGCCAGCCGACGCCCTGCAGATCTCCGTCACAGGTATCGTGCAGGGCGTTGGCTTTCGCCCATTCGTCCACCGGCTGGCCCAACGCCACCAACTCGACGGATGGGTGCGCAACACTTCGGGAACGGTGGAGATCCGGGTCGAGGGAACCGAAAGCGCGCTGCGCCGTTTTCGCCAAGATCTCGAAGGAGAAACGCCGCCCCTGTGCCGCATCGGATCGGTGGCGGTGGTAAGCGTGGAACCGGACGCCGTCACCGGCTTCCGCATCGAGACGAGTGAGGTTCGTCCGCTGGAACGACAGGCGGTGCTGCCCGACATGTCGTCGTGTCGCTCGTGCCTGGAGGAGATGTACCACGAGGGCAACCGGCGCTACCATTACCCCTTCATTACATGTACCGACTGCGGCCCGCGCATAACGGTGATCGACGACGTGCCGTACGATCGCGAGCGCACCAGCATGCGGGCCTTCGAACAGTGTCCGGCATGCCTGCGTGAGTACCACGATACCACCAGCAGGCGTTTCCACTGCGAAACCAACAGCTGCCCCATCTGCGGCCCTACCCTGACGTGGGTAGACTCATCCGACAGACGACTGATCGGCAACCGTCCGGCGCTGGAAGCCGCGGCCGAAGCACTGCGGCAAGGCGCCGTCGTGGCCCTCCGGGGATTGGGCGGATTCCACCTGGCGGTCGACGCCACCAACGAGCACGCGGTCAACCAACTGCGCCACCGGAAACACCGCGAGGCCAAGCCGCTCGCCATAATGGTGCGGACCACGGCCGAGGCCGAGGCACTCGCCCGACTCAGCGACGCGGAAGTGTCGGTGCTCGAATCGATCGAGCGTCCCATCGTGCTGGTCGACATGGTTCCCGACGGACCGCTGGCGGGGGCGATCGCACCGGGACTGACAAGAGTGGGGGTGATGCTGGCCTACACGCCACTTCACCACCTCCTCCTGGACCTGGTCGACCGGCCGCTGGTCATGACCAGCGGTAACCTCAGCGAGGAGCCCATCGCCGCCGGCAACGACGAAGCCCTTGAACGACTGCGACACATCGCCGACGGGTTCCTGCTGCACGATCGCGATATCGTCAATCGATATGACGATTCGGTGCTGGCCGTGGCGCCAGGCGGCGAGACGATCGTTCTCCGGCGGGCACGAGGATACGCACCCCGCCCGGTCTCACTCCCCGTGGCAACGCCCGAACCACTGGTAGCGGTGGGACCCCTGCTCAAGAGCACGTTTACCCTGGCACACGGCGATCAGGCTTTCATCAGCCAGCATCTTGGTGACCTCGAAAACCTGTCGACGCTGGAACATTTCCAGGTCAGCCTGGCGCGTTACCAGCGGCTGTTTCGCATCCGCCCGACCGTGGCCGTACGCGACCTGCACCCGGGCTACCTCTCCACCCGGATCGCCGAGGAGTTGGGGCTGGAACGGGTGATGACGGTACAGCACCACCACGCCCACATCGCGGCGGTCATGGGGGAGCACGGCCTCGTCGAGCCCGTCATCGGCGTGGCTTACGACGGCACTGGGTATGGCGACGACGGCACGGTGTGGGGTGCCGAAATCATGGTGGCCGACCTCACCGGTTACCAACGGGTGGCCCACTTGCGGCCCGCCCCCCTCCCCCCCTCCCCGGGGGTGACGCCGCCGTACGCGCGCCGTGGCGGGTGGCACTGGGCTATCGCTCGCTCGACCATGGCGCGGATGGGGACGCGTTCGCCCATCCGCTGTCGGCCGCACCCGAGCAGGAGCGCGCCGTGGTGGAGCAACAACTGGCCCGGCAGCTCAATACTCCGATGGCGTCGTCCATGGGGCGCCTGTTCGACGCGGCCGCAAGCATCCTGGGCATCCGCCAACGCATCAGGTTCGAGGGACAGGCTGCCATGGAGCTGGAGGCGCTGGCAGGATGGCGGCCCGCCGCTCCGCTCCCCTACCACATCACCGAGATCGAGGGTCGCTGGATACTCGACCCGCTCCCGATCCTGGTGGCGCTGGGACAGCGACGCGCGGCCGGAGATGATCCCGCGGATCTCGCCGCGGCGTTTCATGACACCGTCGTCGTCGCAACCACCGAATTGCTGAACCGGGTCCGCGAAGATACCGGACTCTGCCAGGTGGTAATTGCCGGCGGCTCGTTCCAGAACGTCCGGCTCCACGTGGGACTCCGGCGGCGGCTCACCGCCGAGGGGTACACCGTGCTGGCGCCGATCGAACTCAGCCCCAACGACGGGGCCGTGAGTTACGGCCAGGCGGTGGTGGCTGCCGCTCGCCTGCAAACCGATTCGACATTCACCGCGTCCAGGAGAGACTGATATGTGTTTGGGAATCCCCGGCCGCATCGTCGAAGTGCACGACGACCATGGGCTCGCCATGGGAACGGTGGACTTCGGCGGCGTGCGCAGAGAAGTCTGCCTGGCCTACGTGGCCGATGAGATCGAGCTGGGCGACTATGCCATCGTTCACGTCGGATTCGCCATCAGCAAAGTCGACGAAGCAGAGGCCAAGCGCACGTTCGAGGTGCTCAAGGAAATGAGCCAGCTCGACGAACTGGAATGGATCGAAGAGGTCGCCGACAAGAGCCTTCAGCCATTCGAGGAGAAGGCCCGGTGAGATACCTGTCGGAGTACCGCGACCCCGACGTGGCCGAGGCGTTGATTCGGCGTATTCGGAACCGGTCGAGCCGGCCGTGGGTGATGATGGAAGTGTGCGGTGGACAGACACACACCATCGTCAGGCAGGGCATCGACGCTCTGTTGGAGGGCGCCGTCGAGATGATCCACGGACCGGGGTGTCCGGTCTGTGTCACGCCGTTGGAGCAGATCGACAAGGCGCTGGCGCTGGCCGCCATGCCGGACGTGATTTTCACATCCTTCGGCGACATGCTGCGGGTGCCGGGTAGCTCCTGTGATCTTCAGGCCGTGCGCGCACGGGGTGGCCAAGTCAGGATCGTCTACTCCCCGCTGGACGCCGTCGAACTGGCGCGGCAATACCCCGACAAGGAAGTGGTGTTCTTTGCCGTCGGCTTCGAGACCACGGCGCCGGCCAACGCCATGGCCGTCTGGCGCGCCAAAGAACTGGGTGTGGGCAACTTCAGCGTCCTGGTGTCGCACGTGACCGTGCCGCCGGCCATCACCGCCATTCTCGACGCCCCCGACAACCGGGTCGAGGCGTTCCTGGCCGCGGGCCACGTGTGCACCATCATGGGATGGACGGAATACGAACCGATCGCGGCCAAATACCGAGTTCCGATCATCGTCACCGGGTTCGAGCCGGTCGACATTCTGGAAGGCATTCACCTGGCCGTGTGCCAACTGGAAGAGGGACGCCACGAGGTAGAGAACCAGTACGCCCGGTCGGTCCGCCGCGAAGGCACGGTTCCGGCGCGAGACCTGGTGGCCCGCGTGTTCCAGCTAGTGGACCGGAACTGGCGCGGGGTGGGCCTGATCCCCCGAAGCGGGCTGGGACTCAGAGAGGAGTTCGCCGACTTCGACGCCGAGGTGCGCTTCCAGGTCGGCCACATCACGGTCGACGAGCCGAAGGACTGCCGGGCCGGCGAGGTACTGCGCGGACAACTAAAACCGGTCGACTGTCCCGCATTCGGTACCCAATGCACGCCGGAGAATCCACTGGGAGCGCCGATGGTATCGACCGAGGGAGCGTGCGCCGCCTATTACCACTACCGTCGCTATCAGAGCTCCCAATTGGCAGGGAAGCCATCATGACGGCGGGCCTCGAAAAAGGACTCGGTTGCCCCGCGCCGCGGGTGGATCTCGAGCGAGTCCAGTTGGGCCATGGCTCCGGTGGCAAGATGAGCGCAGCTCTGCTCGAACGGTATTTCTTGCCCCACCTGGCCAACGACACGCTGTCGCCCTTGGGTGACGCTGCGGTATTCCGGGCACCCGCAGCCGAGCTGGCGTTTTCAACGGACACCTTCGTTGTCCACCCGCTCGAATTTCCCGGCGGAGACATCGGCAGCCTGGCGGTCCACGGCACGGTCAACGACCTGGCCATGATGGGCGCCACGCCGAGGTACTTGTCGGTGGGATTCGTGCTGGAGGAAGGTCTGGAGATAACGGTGCTGGAGAGGATCGTCCGATCACTGGCCCGGGCTGCCCGGGAGTGCGGCGTACCCATCGCCACCGGGGATACCAAAGTGGTCGAGCGAGGTCGATGCGACGGCCTCTATCTCAATACCGCCGGTATCGGCGCCATGGTGCCGGGGTTCGCACCGAGGCCCGTCCTGGCGCGCGCCGGAGACGTCATCATCGTGAGCGGCCCCCTGGGCCGGCACGGCATGGCCATCATGGCCGCCCGTGAGGGGCTCCAATTCGAGGCCGAAATCCAAAGTGACTCGGCCCCGCTGCATGAGCTGGTGGCCGCCCTGCGTGAGGCGGTAGGAGAGGCAATACACGTAATGCGCGATCCCACGCGGGGCGGCGTCGCCAGCGCGCTCAACGAAATCGCCGCCACCGCCGGCGTCGGCGTGGTTCCCGAGAAACGGGCGATCCCCATCCCGGGGCCGGTCGAAGCCGCCTGCGAGATGCTGGGACTCGACCCACTGTACGTGGCCAACGAGGGCGTACTGGTGGCACTGATCGCCGCCGACGCGGCCAAACCTGCCTTGGAAGTAATGCGGGCCCACCCGGTTGGGTCGGACTCAGTCGCCATCGGGCAGGTGGTGGACGACCATCCGGGGCTGGTGGTGCTGGACACTCGTATCGGTGGCCGGCCCAGTTGCCGCGAATCTGCTAGAACTCGAGTTCCAAGGACAAACCACTGGATGGGCGGTCTGGACCGATGACGGTCATCCGTGATCTCCTATCTATTTAAGTTATTTAATCACAAGAACTTGAATCAATGACAGAGGCGATAGCTTGAACTGGGAGTGAAATTGCACTATACTTTGACAAAATTGTTAAACTAAAATGACAACAATACCTGAGTCGACCACCAAGTCCGAACCGCAAGAGACCGAACAGCGGATCTTCGAGGCCGCCCTGACGGTCTTCGCCAGCAAGGGGCGCGACGGCGCCCGGATGCAGGAGATCGCCGATCGCGCCGGCATCAACCGGGCGCTGCTGCACTACTACTTCCGCACCAAACAGCAACTCTACCAAGCGGTCTTTGCCCATCTATTCCAACAGTACGTCAACTCGTTCCGCGAATCGCTGCGCCTCGAAGGCACCTTCGGCGAGGCTCTGAAGTATTTCATCGACACGTACATCGATTACGTACGCGATCATCAAGACATGGCCCGGCTGATGATGAACGAGAATCTCGCCGGGGGCACACTGCTGGGTGAGCACCTGGCCAAGGCGTTCGCCACCAAAGGATCTCCCCAACAATCGATGGAAGCGGCCATCAAGAGAGCCGTGGAGAGCGGGGAGATTCGGCCGGTGTGTCCCAGGCAGACCATGCTAACCATCATTTCCTCATGCCTGCTGTTCTTTCTGATAGCGCCCACGGTCAAGGCCATGAATCCACTGGCGGCCACCGACTTCGACGCTTTCATCGAAGCTCGGAAACAGCACGTGTTCCAAGTGCTGTACCACGGGTTGGCCCTGAAAGGAGAGGCGACATGATGCGGCACGAATCACTCGCGGCCGGCCTCATGCTCTCCATCCTGGCGGGCTGCTCGTTCGCCCCCAAGCAGACCCAGCCTGTCGTGGTGGCCGACATCCCTGACGAGTACCAATCAGCGCCCGACAGTGGCGCCTATCAGCCGACCCAGTGGTGGACGGTATTCAACGACCCGGTGTTGGACCGCCTGGTGGACACGGCTCTGGCGGCCAACCTCGACCTGCGGGAGGCGGTGGCGCGAGTGGAAGAGGTGCGCCAGCGCTACCGCATCGCCCGGGCCGACCTGGTTCCCTCGGTGGGACTCAACGCCGACGCCACGCATAGCACCAGCCCGGCCAACGTGGGCATCGGTGGTGAGTTCGGCGGCGGGCAAATAAACCGGTTCGATTTCACTACGTACAGCGCCTCCCTGGGACTGTCTTACGAGATCGACTTCTGGGGCAGGTTCAACAACGAAACCAAGGCCGCCGTCAGCGACTTTCTGGCAACCGAATCCGATTACCGCACCGCTCGCCTGTCGGTGATCTCGGCGACGATCTCTACTTACCTGGAAATCGTGGACTTGCGGCGGCGGGTGGCACTCACCGGACTGAACGTCGAACTCCTGGCCGACCGGGCCGACCTGACCGGTCGGCGATACTTCCGCGGACTCACCTCGTCGTTCGAGTTGTACACCTTCCGCTCGCTCTACCGGAACACCCAGGCCGGCTTGCCGGTGCTGGAGAGCCAGTTGGCTGATGCCCGTGGACGCCTGGCCGTGCTGCTGGGCCGCTACGTCGGCAGCCTGGACCCCATCCTGATGGCAGAGGCCGACGACATGGTGCCCGACATCGTGCTCGATCCGGTGCCGGCACAGCTTCCGGCGGCGCTCCTGGAAGAGCGTCCCGACGTCATGGCCGCGTGGCGCCGGATGGAAGCCGCCCGTTTCCGCATCGGAGCCCGTAAGGCGGAGTTGTATCCCGCCATCCGGTTGAACGCCAGCGCGGGACTCCAGACATCGTCGATCTCCAACTTGTTCAGGGTGGATCAGTATTTCATCAACCTGCTGGGCGGCCTCACGGCTCCACTGCTCCAGGGCGGTCGCCTCCGGGCCAACGCCAGTGCCGCGGAAGCGGTGTTCCAGCAACGTGCCGCGGCCTATGTACGGACGGTGCTGACCGCGTTCAGCGAAGTGGAAGTCAACCTGCAGAACCTGGAAAACCAGAAGGAGCGCTATGACTTCCTCCAGCGACAGCAGACCTCGGCACAAGGGTCGGTCGATTTTCAGCTTCGCTCTCTGGAACGCGGTGTCGGCAGATACATCGAGTACCTCGACGCCCGGAGCAATCTGGTGGCCGTCGAGACCAATCTCGCCTCGGCAGAGCGAGCTCTGGCGGAGGCGCGTTTGGGTGTGCATCGCGCCCTGGGTGGACCCTGGGTAGTGGACGACGACATGAACGAGACACTTCAGCAGCAGTATCGCCGGTTG
>JBDHMR010000299.1:0-6070 GCA_039656035.1 Gemmatimonadota bacterium | reverse complement strand
CCCCTATTGGCCAACCACTGCGCCTCCGGGTCGTACCCCCACATGTCGCGCGCACACGGGCCACCGTGCACGTTGAGCACCAACGAAAAGGGGGCCGCTGAGTTACCTGTTGGGCGCGTGAGGTATCCGTGGATGGTCAGCCCGTCCGATGCGGTAAACGTCACCGGCTCCATCTTGGCGAGCGTGTAACCGGCCAGCGCGGGACGGTCGTAAAAAAGGAACCGCACTTCGTGCCTAACGCGATCGAGTTCGTAGTAGGCCGTGGGTCCTTCATCCCGGGTGAACGCCACCAACCAGCGATCGTCGGCATCGGTCCGGTTGACGATGGCGAAGTCGCCGTCGTCGGCCCGGCCCAGTACGGCCAACTCCCGCTCCAGAGAATGATCGATGGCCTGCCACTCGACTCGCGCCCGGGCGAACGCCACCAACTGTATTTCACGGGTGTCGGGGTCGATCTCGATCGCCGACACATCGTAGGTAGGATCTTCCGCCATCACCGTGTCGACCCCGGTCGCAAGGTCATGGGCCACGAGTCGGGCGGCATTGCTGTGGCGTGAATCGAGAAGATACAGTGTGCCGCCGTCGGCCGAAAACGCCACCGGCTGACTGTTGAGATTTTCGTCCGCGCTCCAAGTGAGCACCACTTCCCAATCGGACTCCGCGGTCGGCCGAACCCTGAGGTCGAAGCCGCCGTCCGGGCGGGCAGCCATGGCCCCACGTACCGCCAAATCAGCATCCGCCACCCAGCCGATCACGTCGCCCGGGTTCTCGGCGATCAGTTTCATGGAACCCGTGTTCAGGTCCAGCAGATAGGCGTCATGAAATCGTTGGTCACGCCGGTTGAGCCCCAGAACCAGCTGCGTGGGGTGGTGCTTGGTGTACTCTAGAACCTGTGCCTGCACTTTGTCGAACGGTGTCAGATCGCTCGTCTGCCTGGTCGTCAGGTCCACCCGGAACAGGTGCCAGTCCTCGTCGCCGCCCGTGTCTTGCAGATATAGGATCGACTCGCCGTCGTGGCCCCAGAAGTAGGTCCGAATGCCGCGGTCGCGATCGTTTGTCACGGGTTCGAAGTGGTCTTCGCCCACCGGACCTAGCCACACGTTGAGGACACCGTCGTCGGGAGCCAAGAAGGCCAATCGAGTCCCGTCCGGGCTCAAGCGAGGCATGGCCCGGTCGGGGTTGCCGAAGAGGAGCTCCAGCGGGATCAGCGACGGGGCGGGATCGTTGACGGTGTCAGACATTGGCGAGGCTGCCGGGTTGGAGTGATGGTCGGAAACATAGGCAGTCATTGGCGGCCGGGGAACGCCGGGCGGAGGAGTCAACAGGCAGTTCGATCCTCAGCCATCCGTTTCTGGCGAGTCGAGGGCTTTCCCGACGAGATCGTCGAGCCGCGACCGAAGTTGGTGCATCTGTTCCTGACCCAGGCGCTGGCCGATCTGGCTGGCCCCATGTAGACCGGCGATGATCACCAACCCAACCGGGAGTGCCCACAGGCCCCACGGCAGATCGGCCATGGTCCACTGTACGTATCCGAGGGAGGCCCCGAACAGCATGAGGAAGGCCATGAAAAAGTAGACGAACATGATGAAAGTCCACAGATCCGGGCGGGGGGAAAAGCGCCCGCGAAGCACGCTGCCGCCGTCGAGGTCTTCGATCTGGATCGAGAGTTGAGGGGACCAGATGCGCCGGTCGGCCTCATCGACCACGAGATCGACGAATCGTCCCGCGCCCATCGACTCGTCGGCAAACTGGGATGAGACGAGCTGGTGCTGCAACCGCCGGGCGGCTTCGTCCGCCGGTAGCGGGAGGTCGATAGCGAAGGTCGGTCGCATGCGGGCCGAAGTCATCTAATGGACTCCTCAGTGGTTCCGGACGCGCCAATGTACCGTCTACCAGACGCGTCGTCGAGTCGTTGGGTAGCTATCGTGCCCCGACGGCAACGAACCCGGATATCCGCTTAGAGATGGATCCAAATGAACCGGGCACTATCCTGGATCGGGAAATTTCAGCCGCATTCCCGATGCGACCAATCCTCCCATGAACGCACCGATCGCGATCGACCACTGCCAAGCCGGACCGATAGGGGCGCCCAGCACCCCCGGAACAACGCCCAGGCCAATGCCCAGCAGGACGACGCTCCCCAGGACCAACGATCGGCGCGAACCAACCCATCCGGTCAGGAAACCAAGGGGCATGGTGATGCCGATCGCATAAAGAATCGTGATGACGTGTCGTTCCCACCCCATGGCATAGCGGATAGGATAGAAGAGTGCCCATCCCCAAAACGGGCTCGGCCTCGCCTGGATGCGTTCCGACCAACCTGGGCGAGAGGCTTCAAGCGCCCAGGTTCCGCTAGACCGTGAAGCAGCGAAGCGGACATGTTCTACTCCAGAATCTGGCAGGGCACGTATCAAATGAAGCCCGGACGTCGGCAGGCCCAAGGTTTCGCCTTTGGTACTGGTTCCAAAAACCAGACCACGCCACCACACGGCCACCTCGGCGACAAATCCCCCATCCCCAACTACCACGGCCAACGTGCGGTATCCTCGTGGTGGTGAAGATGTGAACCCACCAGTGATGGTGACTGAATCATCGGAGCCGTCAGGAGTTGCCATGAGGCCCATCTCACGCCCTGAAGGAGTAATCACCACTCCCAACGGTCCATCACCGAAAACCGGCTGAAAAGCCCAGGACGTCAACCCCAAAAGCCCGAGCCAACCGGCCCAGGCGAACGCAAGAGTCGCCCATCGGGCGCGAGTTGATACTTCCCGTACTCGAGCGCCGGCCAGGAGAACGCCGAGGACTGAACCAACCGAACCTCCCACAAGATCCAACACGCTGGCGTGTCTCCCGACCAACACAGTCCACTGGAGCGTCTCGGCGGTCAGTACCAGCAGGACCCCGGCGAGACCGGCGACGATCCCTCTTGCGCCAGCGCGAACGAGGAGAAACGTGGCTATGCCAAACACGATGATGTTGCCGGCCATGTCCGGCAGGAGAGACGATTCGCAGATGACCCAACAGCCAGAGGGATTGCTTGGGGGGAGCGAGTGCAAGAAAATGCCCGGACGACGATTCATTGTATCAGTATCCCAGGTGACACCGTCATCCCCGGCCGAGTGCGTGTTGTGCCGAAGTAGCAGCCAATGACTAGCTTGATGGTAAGATAGCCTCCACAATGCACGGGCTAGATACAGCCGGTCGGTGCTGAGCCGCAGGCAGTTAGAGGCGACGATCAACCCCGAGAATACCACATGGCAATGATTGCAGCACTGTTGGCTCCTCTCGCCAAGGACGAACTGGCCAGACACGTTCGACAGGCGATCCGAAGCGCCGAGGACCGCGGTGCAGAAACTGTCCGTGTGGACGGCACAGACGGATCCGCCCTTGGCGTAGGAGCATTCGATTGGGAGCTGGCGCCTGGGTTGGGAAATACGTTGGCGTTCGCCCAATCGGATTCGGTCATGGTGGCGGCTGACGCTTCTCTCTACTACCACGAAGATTTGCGACGACAAGTCGACACCGAAGGTGTTCCTTACGCCCCGGACAACTACGCCGCCCTGATTCTGGCAGCCTACCGCCGGTGGGGAACGGATTGTCCCCGTTTTCTGGAGGGTGACTTCGCCTTCGTCCTTTGGGATGGTGAGCAGAAGCTCTTGCTTGCGGCAAGAGATTTCGCCGGCACCCGCCCGCTCTTCTTCACCAGGCGCGGGGCAGCCCTGTGGGTGGCATCGACGATTCGATCCCTGACCCGAATTGATGGGATCGACCTCGGCTACAATCTCCTCGGCCTTGCGGAGGATGCGGCCAGCCTGACCTCAACGGTCCGGGACGACACCTGCTATCGAGCCATCAGACGATTGCCGGCGGGCTACTCGTTGGTCGCCAGGCCCGGGGAAGACCCAACGATCGAACCCCACTGGCAGCCACCGATATTCGGCGCCGACCAGTACCGGGGCTCATTCGACGCAGCGGCGGAGGAACTCCAGGCAATCATCATCGCCGCGGTCGAGGCCCGGATCACGGAAGTAGAGACGCCCGCGGTATGGATGAGCGGCGGTTACGACTCGACTTCAGTCTTTTCGGCTGGATCGACTGGCGGCGCCTCGATCACCCCAGTCTCCGTACGCTACCCGCGGGACGATCCGGGATACGAAGATCCGTGGATCGAAGCAACGGCCGAGCGGTGGAACGCATCGGTACGCTGGGTCGACGTGGAATCGATTCCTCCGCTGGACCGGCCACTCGAACGGGCGGCCGAACGCGACGAGCCATTCGCCCACAAGTTCGAGATGTGGAACCGGGCCTTGTGCCGGGGATCCCGCAGTGCCGGGAGCAGGGTGGCCCTTGGGGGGAACGGAGGCGACCAATTGTTCCAGGTTTCTCCGGTATACCTCGCCGATCTGTTCGCCCAGATGCACTGGGCCGAGTTACGGTCGGTGTGGCGCCGGGGATTTCGCGGCGCCGGATACAGATTCTTCGTGCGTTGGGCGATCCAACCCAACCTGCCACCACCATTACTAAACCTTGCCGCACTGCTCAGAGGTGGGCGTCCGCTGGTCCACTACATGGAGGATCGGCCTCCACAGTGGTTTCGCGACGAGTTCATCCGGGACAGCGGCCTGGGCGACCGGCTTGCCGGTCGCATCGAACGGCGTTCCGGTGAACCGTGGTCGTCCGTTGAAACAGGGTGGTACTTCCGGGCAGGATTTGGAGCCAAGATCAACGCGTTGGTCAACTCGATGGGGCTCTCCGAAGGTCTCCAACTCCGGTCTCCACTCTACGACGGGCGCCTACTGCAATTCGTTGCATCTCTTCCCCGTTCCTGGCGATCCGATGCGGGGGAAGGCAAGGTGATTCTTCGAAAATCCATGCAGGGGTTGGTTCCCGAGAGTGTACTGGCGGCGAGACGGCAGCGAACGGGTCTACCAAGGGGCTATCTGGCCCGCTGCTTGCAAGAATCACTGCCCGAGATGATCAACGCCGCCGGCCGGTGCTCGAAGCTTGCTGATCTCGGGATCATCGAACCGGCCGTTCTGGCGGAAAAGTGCAGTGTTTACTTGGCCGATTCGGTAGCCAACGGGGCCCTCGGGGGTCCGGTTTACGACACCTTGGCGACCGAATTGTGGCTTCGCTCCCGCACCTAGACGTTGCGCGGGACATTTCTGGGGCTTTTGCATCGGGAGCTGGTGTGCCGTCGACGGACGAGGCATCGCGCCCACCACCTGGACACACGGAGGTTCGGTGTATACCAAACCAACGATTACTCGCTTCGGTACAATCCGGGAACTGACCATGGCGGGCTGGAATGGTGCCGATGACGGATGGTTCCAGCGCATCGACGGCAACCTGACGTGCAGCTTCACAGGCGCCCACTGTTCCTGATAACCGATTGAGGGTTCCCCGGGGGGACTAGTTCGTTGTATTCCCCTCCAACAACTCAGGGCACCAACTCTTCCGGCCTGGGCTTCACGATGAACAGCCCCTCCGCCCGGCTCGACACCACCACCACACCGCTCTCGAAGAACGGATACGCCGTCCACGCGCCACTGAAGCCGGGCGGGTTACCACCGTCGTACGGCGTAGTGTCGAAGTGGCCCACCTCGATCGGGTTCTCCCGATCACTGATGTCGATGATCTGGAGACCGGCCCGGTAGTTGGCCTGGTACATCCGGTTTCCCTTGATGTACAGATTGTGATCGGTGGCCGTGGTCGAACCCAGGTACTCGCCCACGATTACTGGATCGTCGAGATCGGCCACATCCATGATCAATGTTCGCGTGCGGTCGGCCTGCCCCACCAGTTCGTCGAGTTCGTCATCCAGGTAGAAGTACTGCTGATCGTCGGTGAGCCATCCCTGGTGTATGTAGGCCCGGCCGGGGTAGCTGGCCGCGGCGAGCGGCAGGGGATTTTCCTTGTCGGTCACATCTACGATGCGCAGCGCCGTCTCGTTGGACGCGAAGCAGATCTGGCGCCCCTGGTAATCTTCATCCGGCCCGCGATAAACGACACATTGGCCATCGTGGGTACGCCCCGCCCACAGGAGTCCCTCGGTGTCGGTGTAACAACC
>JBDHMR010000298.1:0-3277 GCA_039656035.1 Gemmatimonadota bacterium | reverse complement strand
CTACCTGCGCCAGGGCGACGAGCCCATGGCGATCGAGACCTTCGGATTGAACGTGGAGCGGTTCCCCGGCTCCGCCAACGTGTACGACAGCCTGGGAGATGCCTACTACACGGCCGGCGAAACCACCCTGGCGCTCGAGAACTATGAGCGGGCCTACCGGATGTCGAAGGGAACGCAGCACCCGTTTGCGGACACCTATCGGGGCAAGTACCAGCGGCTCACCCAAGAGATGGCTACGGGGCGCTGAACTTTTGAGTGCGGTGTGCGGAGTGCAGTGACCGCCCCGCCGCCCCGCTGCCCTGCGGAGCATTTGCCAATCACAGATCAGAGATCTGACTCCATGAGATGGTATTTTCACCTTGCCACGGCAGTCGTTCTATTCTCGCGGCCCGCCATGGCGCAGATTCAAGTTGCGATGCTGCCTGGTGGCGCATCCCCAGGAATGTCTGCCTCGGTTTTTGCCCGGGACTTGGTATCGACCACGGCCCAGGAATATGGAGTTACCGCAAACAAACACTGGTCGGAAATCTACTTTACGCGTGTACGTGGCGAGCAATCCGTGATCATGACGAGCCACCGCAACGGTGAGACGTGGAGTTCTGCTGCGCCTGCGTCGTTCTCGGGGCAGTACAACGATTCGCATCCGTGGTTGTCACCAGACGGCGAGAGATTGTACTTCGTGTCGCGACGGCCTGGCCCGGGTCCTTCCGAAGCCCTGAATGTATGGGTTGTGGAACGTTCCCCCGAAGGCTGGACATCTCCATTCACCCTTGGCAGCCCAGTAACGGACCAGACTGTGCATGCACCTTCCGTGAGCGGTAGTGGTACCATATACGCCACCGGACTGATCCAGTTGAGAAATGTCGGTGGGCAATACTCACCTGCGGAACGGCTGACACCGGACATCACTGGGAGCCATCCCACCGTCGCACCTGAGGAAGATTTCCTTGTGTTCAGCGCACGGCGCCAAGGAGGATTCGGCGGCAAGGATCTCTATGTCATCTTCCGGCAACCAGACCATTCATGGACGAACCCACAGAATCTGGGAACAGACGTCAATACCAGCCGCGGTGAGAGCAGTCCAACCCTTTCATCCGATGGTCGGTTCCTGTTCTTCTCACGTGATGGCAATGTCTGGTGGGTAGACAGTGCGGTAATCGAGGCGTTTCGTCCAAGTCATAGGTAGCTGACCGCCTGACCGCCCTCGCTTCTTATTCCACCCTTGCCGCCACATCCTCCTCGGACGGCTCCTCCTCTTCAGATTCCGGCCACTGCTTGTACCAATCCAACATATACAGCGCCGTCCGCATGTAGTTCGACGGCTTCGAGCCGGTGCCGTGGAACTCGTCGTTGAAGCGGAGCAACTTGGTCGGCACGCCGAGCATCTTCAGGGCGGCGAAGTACTCTTCGGACTGCGGCATGGGAGTGCGCAAGTCGTTGACGCCGGTCATGATGACGGTCGGGGTAGTCACGTTGCCGACCAGCATGCCCGACGATTGTGCCAGCCACTGCGTCGGGTCTTCCCAGTAAGGCTTGTGGAAGAACGAATGGGTGAAGAACGGGATGTCGCTCTGACCGGCAAAGCTCATCCAGTTGATGACCGGGCAGCGCACGGCCGCGGCGGCGAATCGGTCGGTATTGCCGATGACCCAACTCGAAAGCACACCACCGCCACTGCATCCGCCCACGTACATGCGGTCCTCGTCGACATAGCCCTTGGCGATGACCGCGTCCACACCAGCCATCAGGTCGTCGTAGTCGACACTCGGGTAGGCGTGATCGATTCCCCTCGAGAACGTTTCACCGTATCCCGTGCTGCCACGCGGATTGGTGTACAGCACGATGTGATCCTGGGCCGCGAAGAACTGGAAGTTGAAGCGGAATCCGACGTTGTACATGCCGAACGGTCCGCCGTGGATCTCCATGATGAGCGGATACTCCCTGGATTCATCAAAATCCGGCGGCTTGACGATCCAGCCATGCACATCGGTATCGCCCGACGACTTGTACCAGATCTCCTCGACTTGAGCGAGCGTCTTTTCGACCAGGATATCGTCGTTGACGCCGGTCAGTTTCCGGACGTTGGCGTCGCCCTTAAGTGAGAGCGTCATTACATCGCCCGGCTCCTGCGGCCCGGAGATGATGCCGACCCCGGTGCGCCCATCCCTGGTTGCGACCGAGGACAACGTCGCGATCTGGGCGCCACTGGTAACGGCACGGACATCGCCGTTCACAGCAGTGTAGGCCACGTTGATCGAACCGCGATCCTGGCTCGTGAAATAGAGGCCTCGCCCGTCGGGTGCCCACTGAACCCCAAAAGCTGGGCGATCAAATTCGGGGGCAAGTGAGCGATGGTTGGCGCCGTCGATTCCCATGAGTTGGAGGCGCGCCAACGTGTAGGTGTAGCCGGTTGAGTCAAAGCCGGTAAACGCGATCGTCCGTCCGTCCGGAGAAACCGTCGGCCCCGCCCAGTAGCCAGGGCGAACCGTCAATTGGGATATTTCCCTGCTGGTGATGTCTACCGCGTAGATGTGCGACTCGAGGTAGGCGTCGTCGCCCTCAGATCCGCGCAGTTCATCGAACACGATCGAGCGCGAATCCGGCGTCCAATCGAAGCCGGCGCCGGAGTACAGTCCATCGAAACGCGCGCCGACGTTCCAGTCTCCCGACGTCAACTCGCGCGGCGTGCCCGCATCGGCCGTGACGGCGAACAGGTGCACGAATCCAGGATCGGTAAAGCCGACCCGGTCCTGGCGATAGTGCAGTTGGTCGACGACTCGGGGAGCCTTGGTCCACTCGGCCCCTTCAGGCGGCGCAGGCATGTCGATGTCCCAACTGGCCTTGTCGGGCACGACGCTCACGAAGGCGATCGACTTGCCGTCAGGCAACCATTCGGGATTACGGGGAGAGTGCTCGACGCGCGTTATCTTGGAGCTGGCTCCCTCGGCGTCCATCCAGCGTACGTATATCTGCGAACCCTTGGGATCACCCTGGGCCAGATACAGGATCCGGGTTCCGTCGGGGGACCAGCGCGCGCGTGACCCCCTCATCAGGAATCGATTGCGCGAGCCATCCGCGTTCATGATCCACAGCGACGACTCCCACGTGTCCTCAATCTTGTTCACCCAACGGCGAGTGTAGATGATGGTCGACCCGTCCGGTGAGATCTGAGGATCGGCGACCCGCTCCAGATCGAGGTAGTCGCCAATTTCGAGGCGCGAATCACTGGTTTCATCGTCTTGGGCCCAAACGGCCGTCGACGTGACTGACAGGGCGA
>JBDHMR010000297.1:0-3281 GCA_039656035.1 Gemmatimonadota bacterium | reverse complement strand
ACCTGCCTCCGTAAAGATGGGGGTTGGCCAGTTTGAGGGCACCATGCAACCACCTGACGCTGGCCGCTGTCAAACAGTGTGAAACGGCGGCACTAACCACCGAACGAACGAGGAACAATGCGGCAGTTACCGCGACTCACGGTCTTCGCCGCCCTCCTGCTGGCCGCTACCGCCGGGTCGCTCGGCGCCCAGGGCTCGGCCAACGCCAGAACCCGCACGGGCCTGGTCCCGGCCGGCAGCGCCAAGTTTGCCGAGGCGACCAGACTGGGATCCTCGTCAGTGTCATTCGACGGTGCCCTGGACGATGCCGCGTGGCGGCAGGCTACCTTCATCTCGGATTTTGTTCAGAAAGAGCCGACCGAAGGCGTGGCACCAAGTGAGCGCACCGAGGTCGCGTTCCTGTTCGACGACGGGGTGCTTTATGTGGGCGCCCGTATGTACGCCAATCCGGACTCGGTTGCCGCACAGTCCTCGAGGAAAGACCAGGACAACGGCAACGCGGCCATGCTACGGATATCCCTGGACACGTACCACGACCGACGAACGGCCTACACCTTTGCGGTGACCGCGGCCGGGGTTCGGCTGGACTGGTACAATTCGAGCGACAACGAATTCAGGCGCGACATGACGTACGATCCGGTATGGCAAGCCAAGACCAGGATCGACAGCCTGGGGTGGACGGCCGAGCTGGCCATACCCTTGTCCCAATTGCGATTCAACGCGGGGCAGCCGGTGTGGGGGCTGAACATCACGCGGATCATCCCCAACCGGAACGAGCACATCTACTGGTCCTACATCCCGCGGGACGAAAACGGCTGGTCCTCGAAATTCGGCGCCCTCGACGGCATGGACGATCTGACGCCCAAGCGGCGGGTCGAGTTTCTGCCGTTCGTGGCGTCGGAGGCGCGGGTCACCAGCAGCGAATTGGTGGCCGACGGCAACCCATTCCAGGGCACCCGGGAAATTCAGGGTCGGGTCGGGGCCAATCTCAAGATGGGCTTCGGTCCCAACCTGACGCTGGACGCCACCGTCCTTCCCGACTTCGGCCAGGTGGACGCGGATCCGGCGGAGGTCAACCTCAGTCAGTTCGAGACCATTTTCCCCGAGCGGCGGCCGTTCTTTACCGAGGGCAATCAGCTCCTTCGGGGCCGGGGCAGCATGCCGACGTACTACAACTCGCGCCGAATCGGATCACCGCCCAGGGGCTCCGTACCTGGAGAGTTTGCCGATGTTCCGGATGTTACCACCATTCTCGGCGCCGCCAAACTGACCGGTCGGCTGGAATCGGGACTGTCAATCGGTGCGTTGGGAGCGTTGACTCAGCGGGAGTATGGCCGCTTCACCACGCCGACAGGCAATATCGACCAGCGCGAAGTCGAACCGATGACGGCGTTCGGCATTGTGCGCCTGCAGCAGGAGTTCGGCGCCGACGCTTCGACCGCCGGCATCACGCTGACGGGCGTCAATCGGAACTTCGACAGTTTCGAGATGCGGTCGCAACTCAACGAACGGGCCGTTACCGGCGGCGGCGATTTTGCCTTGCGGTTCCAGGGCGGCAAGTACGAGTTCCGCGGCCACGCCGGCTTCAGCCACATTGCCGGCAGCTCCAGTGCCATAGTCTCGGCCCAGACCTCGAGCGCGCGATACTATCAGCGGCCCGACCAGAACTACGTCACCTTCGACCCGAACAGGACTTCCCTGACCGGCTACAGCGCGTCGCTGCAAGCCAGCAAGAACGCTGGCAAACACTGGCTGTGGGGGACCGGCGTGTGGGCCGATTCTCCGGGACTCGAGCTCAACGACCTCGGCGTCATCCGCCGGGCCGACGACATCCAGAGCTGGTTCTTCCTCAACTACCGCGAAACCGAACCGGGCAAGGTGTTCCGCCGCTACAATTTCTGGATGAACCCCAGCGTCGGCTTCAACTTCGGTGGCATCCGCAAGAACACCGCGTTGTGGACAGGTGGCAACGTCACCTGGAACAACTACATGTGGAACAACTTCAATATGTCGTACCAGCCATCCACGCTGAACGACGCCCTCACGCGTGGCGGCCCCCTCATGGGCGACGTCGGTGGTTGGCGGGCGCGTCTGAGTTGGGGCAACAACCGTTCGGCCAACACCAATTGGTCGGTGGGCGGTGGCATCAACGACGTCAACCACAACCAATCGATCAACGCCTTTGCCAGCATCGGCGCCCAGCCCAGCCCGCAGCTTCAATTTTCCGTCGGCCCCTCGTTGTTCACCCAAAACAACGGCCGGCAGTACTATGCCGTGCGGGGTGAAGGTTCGGCGGCCACGTTCGGTGCACGCTACATCTTCTCCACCATCAAGTTCAGCCAGATCTCGGCGCAATTCCGGATCAACTATCTCTTCTCGCCGACACTGAGCCTGGAACTCTACGCCGAGCCGTTCGTAGCCAGCGGCAACTACTCGAACTTCGGCGAACTCGAGGCGGCGCGCAGCAGCGACCTGCGTACCTACGGCACCGACGGGACGACCATCACCCCCGTGATCAATTCGGAAACCGGTTTGACCGATTCCTATAACGTGACCGACGGAGCATCGGCTTTCTCCTTGCCGAACGACAACTTCAACATCACATCTTTCCGCAGCAATCTGGTGTTGCGCTGGGAGTGGTCGCCCGGGAGCACCGTGTTCTTCGTGTGGCAGCAGAACAAGTCGGGGTTTGCGCCGGACGGGGCGCCGCTGGAGCCGGGAGGGCTGTTCAACGCCGTCACGGCGCCGGGCCAGAACATCATTGCCATCAAGGCCAATTACTGGATCCCGATGAACTGAGCCGGGGGAATGCCAGGTAGTTGACAGAGCACCCCCTAGGAACGCATCATGCGCTCGTACCCATACGGAGCAAGACGATGCGTCCTTTCCATATAGTGAGCGGCATTGTGAGCGGCCTCCTGCTAGCCACAGCCTGCAGTGGCTCCAGTGACCAAGGCGCCGCGCGGACCGAGCGCGAGCGCGACAGCATAGTCGGCCAATCCCAAATCCGCGGCGCCGGTGGCGTCCAGCGCGCCCTCGACGTCTCAGACTCTGCGACAGCTCGAAACGCCCGCTTGGACTCCATCGCGGCAGATCAGTGATGGCCGGCCCTGCTCTCGCTGCCCTCGCTGCCCTCGCCGCCAGCGCCGCCAGCGCCGCAGGCGCGGGCCAAGGCGGTCAAGATGTTACTGCCCTCGCCGCCAAGGCCTCCCCGTTTGTCGTCGTCCTGGGCATCGCCCAAGATGGTGGCGTGCCTCAAGCTGGGGCGCCCGATCGGGGGG
>JBDHMR010000296.1:0-3283 GCA_039656035.1 Gemmatimonadota bacterium | reverse complement strand
CAGTTTGTCAGTTGCGGGAGCCATGCGTCATTCCCCCGCGGCCGCGACCAGCCGATGGCATTCATCGTCGGTGAGTACCCGGTCGGCTTTCTTGGCGGCGTCGAAAAGAGCATCGCACTTGGCGGCGTCGTCGGGGTCGTAACCGTGTTCCTCAAGCCAGCATTTTACGTTCGACAGCCCCGACACCGGTGAAATCTCAATCCGCTGGGCCAACCCGAATACTCCAGCCGGCACGCTCGAGTAGACACGGTCTGCCAGCCACTCATCACCCTTCTTCCGGGCCTTGATGATGGCGGCGGCGTGCACCCCAGTAGCAGTGCGGAAGGCGTCACTACCCACCACCGGGTAGCTGAGCGGGATGGGCACGCCGGTCGCCTCCGACGCCACCTGGCAATACTCGACCAGTTGGCTGAGATCCTGGTCGAGCGCGCCGAGCAGGTAGAGGTTGACGATCAACAGATCCATCTCGGCGTTGCCGACCCGTTCACCGATCCCCAGGGCCGTGGCGTGCACCCGATCGACACCCGCTTCGATGGCGGCAAGGCAGTTGGCGATGCCCAGCCCCCGGTCGCGGTGTCCGTGCCAATCGATCTTGACCGCCTCACCGGACGGTTCGACGATCTCGTCCTGAACGAACTGTACCAGAGCCTTGACCCCTGCCGGGGTAGCATGGCCCGTGGTGTCGGCCAGGCAAATGCGCTTGGCACCGCACTCGATGGCGGTGGCATAAAGCCGGCGCAGGGTGTCCGGCTGCGCCCGAGTAGTGTCCTCGGTGACGTACATGACCGGAAGTCCCTGGCTCACCGCGAACGTCACCGCCTCTTCCGTGGCCTTCAGCATCTTGTCCATGGTCCACCCTTCGGTGAACTGCCGGATAGCCGAAGACCCGATGAATGTTGCCGCTTCGATGGGCAGGCCAACTTCCTGGGAGATGTCGACTATGGGTTGGATGTCGGCCACTACTGTCCGGGCCGCGCAGTTGGGATCGATGGGAAGATTCTGGTCCACGATCTCTCGAGCCAGTGCGCGGACCTGTTCGACCACCCTGGGACCGGCACCCGGAAGCCCGATGTCGGCCGCCCGGACTCCGACCGCGGCCATGAGGTGGAGCAACCGCACCTTGGCGTCCATGGGTGGGTCGATCACCGAGGGACTCTGCAGTCCGTCGCGCAGGGTCTCGTCGTTCAGAACGACCCGGGCGGATCGATAGTCGAACCCGTTCTCCTGGTCGTTCCAATCGTGAATCAGGTCGCTGTGGTTCATGTTTATTGGTTCGTCCTAGTCGCAGCCAACCACACTGTCGTCTCCCAGGCTCGCCGCGCCGTGGATTCCGGATGCCTCGACTCGGTTCCCCAGCATGGCGCCGTCGAGCGCTACGCCCGTCAGCCGACAGTCCCGGCCGATGATACTTCGGCGGATGGTGCTGTCACTGATGGTAGAGCCCGCTTCGATCGACACCCCTGGACCGATCTCGCTCCGTTCGATGGTGACGCCGTCCTCTATGTAGACTGGATCGTGGATGGTAACGCCGGGGAAATCCCGGCGGCGGGCGGCGCCGGCGGCGAGCAGAATCTCATTGGTTTCCAGCAGCGTATCCAATTTGCCACAATCGTACCAGCCGCCGACTTCTGCGGTCAGGATCTTGCGGCCCTGATCGATCATGTACTGGAACGCGTCCGTCAGGAAATACTCGCCCTTGAACGTGGGCTTGGCCAGCGTGTGGTCGATGCCGGCCCACAACGTCTCGACGTCGCGCATGTAGTACAGGCCGATGTTGGCGAGTTTTGAGATCGGTTCAGACGGCTTTTCCACGATTTGGGTCATGTAGCCCTGGTCGTCCGTCACCACCACGCCGTAACGCTGGTAGTCCTCCACCTCCTTGGCCCAGATGATCCCGTCAGCATCCGTCCGGTTAATCAGCGACAGGTCGGCTTCGAACACAGTGTCGACGAACACGATCAACACCGGACCCGTCACGTACGGCCGGGCCAGGTTGACCGCCCCGGCGGTGCCGTCCTGTACCGTCTGCTCGACGAACCGGGCGGGAATGTTGTAGCGCCCCTCGGCGTAGCGCTCGACCTCTTCCTTGAGGTGGCCGGTGATGAAGATCAGTTCCTCGACATCGAGCCCGTCGAGACGGTCCATAACCCAGTCCATGACCGGCCGGCCGGCAACCTTGAGCATCGGCTTGGGTACCAGGTGGGTGTGGGGCCTGAGCCGCGTGCCCTTGCCGGCCAGGGGGATGATGACTTGCATCAGGATGTCCTCCCGTAGCGGTCCTCTAGGCGGACCAGGTCGTCGAGTTCGGGGGTGGACGCCTCCAATACGTCACTGTCTACCACCGCTTCGATCTGGTGGATCAGTTTCGGCGGAATGTGTACACTTTCACCGGCCATGAACCGCCTCTCGGTCAAATCATCCCCGTCCTTGGTTCTCAGCAGCAGCTCACCTGACAGCACGTGCATGGTTTCGTCCTTCTTGTTGTGATACTGCAAGCTCAGGATTTCCCCCGCGTTGACGTGGAGAATCTTTCCCACGTAACGTGAGGTCTTGGCCCACACGAGCTCGTGTCCCCACGGTTTGTCGACTTTGTACGGCACTTCTGTCATCTATCCTCCACTGGCGTCAGCGTAACCGACTTGGGAGTCGACACGCAGGCGTTGAGACACATTCCACAACCGACACAGCCCTCGATCCGGAGCACCGGGTGCCCCGCTTCGTCCATTCCCAGAGCGGCCTCTCCGATGGGGCAGGCGGCAGAACACACGGTGCAGCTGATCCCCCGATAGGTGATGCACCGCTCCGGCAGGAACTCCAGTACACCAATCCGGTGTCCGTCCCACCCGTGCTCGGGAACATTCAGCGCGTCGGTAGGACATGCCGCAGCGCACGGCATGTCGGGGCACACGGTACACGGTTGCCGCAGCAGATGCAGATACGGCGTACCCGCAGCCAGGCCACCGCTCGCCTCGACCTTGACGATTGCCTTCGGGGGACAAACGTCGACACACTCACTGCAGCGGGTGCACGCGGCCAGGAACTCGATTTCTGGCAGCGCCCCTGGCGGTCGCACGTACCGCTGGGTAACCACCCGCTTTTCGGCGCGAGTCATAGCCTGATCGACCCACTCGCCTACCGCATCGCGGAACAGCTCGCGCCGGGTGCCGTGGCCAAATTTGCCGAAACGGAAGAGGGCCATGATAATGGAAGACTACTACAAATAGAAATTGGAAACTAGAAATTGGAAACTACGTCCAACCCCAATTTCCAATTTCCAATTTCG
>JBDHMR010000295.1:0-3287 GCA_039656035.1 Gemmatimonadota bacterium | reverse complement strand
GCCGCCGGCCTGGCCATCGCCTCATACGAGTGGATCGCCGCCATCAGCTTGGTGGTGGTAGGCCTGGCGCTGATACCGCTATTTCTCAGGATCGGCATCTACACCATGCCGGAGTTCCTGGAACACCGCTTCGGGCACCAGGCGCGGACGGTCATGGCGGTGTACATGATGGTGGCCTACGTGGTGGTGGCGGTGGCCGGGGTGCTCTACTCGGGCGCCATCGGCCTCAAGACCATCTTCGGCCTCGACATGACGGTGGGCATCTGGCTGATCGGCATCCTGGCGGGCGGCTACACCATTTACGGCGGGCTCAAGGCCGTGGTGTGGTCGGACCTGATCCAGGGATCGACGCTGCTGATCGGTGGCTCGATCATCGCCTGGATTGCCCTCCAGCAAGTCGGCGGCCTGGGCGAGTTCCTGGCGGCCAACGACGACAAACTCCACATGGTGCTGCCGGCCGATCATCCCGACATCCCGTGGACGGCACTACTGCTGGGCATCTGGATTCCCAATTTCTTCTACTGGGGCTTCAACCAGTTCATCACCCAGCGCACCTTGGGCGCCGAATCCTTGAAGGCGGCCCAGAACGGGATCATGCTGGCGGCGGGTCTCAAGCTGTTGATCCCTTTCATTGTAGTGTTCCCCGGCATCATCGCACTGCAGCTGTATTCCGACAAAATCGGTTCGGGTGATCAGGCCTATGCCGTGCTGGTCCAGGAACTGGTCCCCAGCGGCTTCCGCGGCCTCATGTTCGCCGCCCTGTTCGGCGCCATCATGTCGAGCCTGGACTCCATGCTCAACTCGACGTCCACCATATTCACCATGGACATCTTCAAGCGCTATTGGCGGCCCAACGCCGGCCCGGCCGATCTGGTACGCATCGGTCGCTGGGCCACGGCGGCCGCCGTCCTGGCCGGCATCATGCTGGCCCCGCTCCCCGGCAGGTTCGAGGGCGTGTACCGCTACATGCAGATGATCTGGGGCTTCATCTCCCCAGCCATCACCGCGGTATTCATATTCGGGATCGCGGTGCGCAGGGCCCCCCTCGCCGCCGGTATGGCCGGGTTACTGCTCGGCCCGGTGATCTACGGGCTGTTACTGGTGTTCGCTCCCGGCATCGCCTTCCTGAACCACATGGCGATTACCTTTATCTGCCTCATCATCGTCATGGCCCTGATCACGCTGGTCAGGCCGCTGGCGGAGCCGGTGACGTTCAGGTCGCAGCCGCCGATCGACATGACGCCGAGTCGGTATGCCAAGGGGATGGGAGCGGCGGTCGTGGTGGCTACGGTTATGCTCTATGTGGTGTTTTGGTGATGGGGGCGTAGGGCGTAGGGCGTAGGGCGTTGTGCGTTGTGCGTTGTGCGTTGTGCGTTGTGCGTTGTGCGTGGGACGCTAAAAATTGGAAATTGGATGTCGCACCTCCAGTTTCCGGTATCCAGTTTCCAATTTCTATTTTCCGCCTAACCGAGCACGTAGCCCAAGGCCCCCTATGCGCCTGATCGTATTTACAATCACCTTGCTCTGCACCCTCCCCTTCCAGGGCCGCCTCGAGGCGCAACTGGAGCGGATCGACGTGCCGAGTGGGGTACTTCGCGTCGGCGCGTTTTTTAGTTTGGGCAACACGGACATGCGGTTCAACGACGGTACCACCGAGTCGATTCTGGGGCCGGCCATTCCACCGGTGAACACGGCCGAATCCGAGGTCAACATTGGGGTCATGGGGCTGGACGTTGGACTGGGGATCGTCAATCGAGTGACGATATTCGGCCGTGTGCCGTTGGTCCGCTATCGTAGCCGGGCCACCATTCTCTCAGACTCGGCGCCCGAGGTCAGGCAGGACACGTCGCTCACCCTCATGGGCGACATCGAAGTCGGCGGGTCATTTACGCTGATTGACAAGTGGGACAGGAACGGGGCGCTTGGCGGCCTCAGGACGGCGGTCGGCGCGCTGGTTCGCCTTCCCACTGGTGAGGCCAGAAATATCTACGACCCACTGGACGTCGGCACCGGGAGCGGCCAAACGGACCTGGCATTGGGCGCGGTGGTCGACTGGGGGGCCGGTGACTGGGGCGTTCGGTTCACCGGCGGGTACACCTTCCAGTTCTCCACCACGGTACGGCAACCGGTACGGTCTCCCGAGACACCCATCGAGCAAGCGCCGGTCACCAATCTCCTGTGGACACCGGGCAACGTCCTCCACATCGGCGCCCGTCCCTTCTTTCGCCTGGCGCGGGCCTTTGCCATCCAGCTAGGCGCCACCTACCGGGTGCACTCCGAAGACCAGTACGAGTACGCCACTCCCGGCGACGCCATACCCGGCCTGGACCCGTCGATCATGTCGCAGGGAACGTCGAGCAGCTCCCTGGTGTTCGGCGGCGGAGTAACCTACTCGGCCCCCAGCGCCGCCGATCCCCGCGGCGAGGGGCTCCCGGTGGAGGCACACTGGACATACGAAGCCGTGGTGGCCTCGTCGAAGGGGCTGGTACCCAAGACTACGAAGATGCGGGTGGGGCTGAGGCTGTATTTCGGGCTGTGGGGGAAGGGCGGTCCCTGACCGCCCTATCGCCATACCGCCTCCCAGGTAGATTTCAGACGTTCACATCGAGCCCCATCAGGCTCTCCCATCACAAGACGCGGTACAATCCTCGGCAGGTACCATGGGTCGCCAAGACGTCGCCACCAATCAGGATCCCGCGGAGTTCCGTGCCTTCACCAAGGCTCTGTTGACGGATCTTCGCGCCCTGCAACAGATGATCCGTGACGGCAAAATCGAATCGGGGGTGCGGCGGATCGGCGCCGAGCAGGAAATGTTCCTGGTCGACCGCGCCTGGCGGCCGGCTCCCATTGCCGACGAGATCCTGGAAAACCTGGGGCCGGAGTTTACCACCGAGATTGCCCTGTTCAACCTGGAGATCAATCTTCCGCCATGCGTGCTCGGTGGGACGTGTTTTTCCAAATTGCACGCCATGTTGAACGACATGCTGGGCAAGGTGCAGGTGGAGGCCCACAAGCACCGCGCCGAAGTGGTGCTGACCGGTATCCTGCCCACGCTGGCAAAGTCGGATCTCAGTCTCCAGAACATGACACCCCGGGAGCGCTACCAGGCCCTGAACACCGCCATCAACCAGATGAGCGGCGGCGTGTACCGGGTGCAGATTCAGGGCGCCGACGAACTCAACTTCGAACACGACTCGGTCATGCTCGAAGGTGGCAACACCAGTTTCCAGGTGCACTTGCAAGTCGATCCTGACGAGTTCCCCATGATGTACAACATGGCCCAGGCG
>JBDHMR010000294.1:0-3293 GCA_039656035.1 Gemmatimonadota bacterium | reverse complement strand
TGGGGGGTGGGGGGCGTAGGGCGTTGGGCGTTGGGCGTAGGGGTGTGCGGTGAGTTTTTTGGCTTCGATATTCGATATTCGATGTTCATTATTCTTGGCATTCAATCGGCCGCCTGACCGCCTGGTCACACATCCGATCGCAGCCCGGGAAATATCCCCAAGTCCTCCAGCCGATGCTCGCCGCTCATGCCCTCCAGCCGTGCTTCGACGATTCGGGCACATGCGTTCCACCGAAGAATGCTGTCCTCGTTGTCGGGCGGCCGCACGGCCTCGGCCTTTTCGAACCAGCCCATTGCCTCCTTGAACCCGTCGTGTACCCGGCGGTCCTTGCACGCAGTATCGTTGGCCATGAGCACCTTGGCCCGGCGCTCGGTGATGATGCCGGTGTAGTAGTGCCTGGCATACTCGCCGTCGAGCCGCTCGAGAAGTGACTGGGCGCGCCGCAGGTTGTGGAGGAGATCGTCCTTGAACTGGTCGGTAATAGACAGCAGCAGCACCACCAGCGCCCGTTGGTCTCCCGGCGTCGTGGCGAGAATGTCCAGACTGATACTCTCCGCCTCACGCGGTTCGTTGAGCAGCCGGTAGCGTTCCGCCTTGGCGAAAGCAGCTTCGATGGTAGCCGGGGATATCGGCTTGGGAGTGAACATCAGTGCTCCTGTTGGCAGCGGGGCAGCCCCAAGAGTCTAGTGCCGCCCCACCCTTGTCAAGCTCTCAACAGCCTCTACGCCCTGACCGCGTGTCCGTCTGACCGCCAATCCGCCTTTACTTGTAGAAAATCCCCAACCCAAAATAACACGGCTCAACGCTGCAGTCGTACATCGTTACCTGGATCTGGTACCTGCCCTGGTCCTCGAGGGTCAGTTCGACCACGGGAACGTCGTCGGTCTCGGTGTCGCGAGCCACGGGATTGTCGTATTCGTCGAGCACGGTTATGTCGAGGTCGCCGCAGTCGCCGTCACAGGCACCGATGATGATGTATTCGTTGCCGCCGTAGAGCGTCATGGTCCAGGTGTCGGTTTCGTCTTCGTCCAGCTTGCCGATGAGGTAGTTGCGCGTGGAGTAGCCCTCACCGTCCGCCCAACCGTAAACCGCCTCCAATTGGCTCCACACGGTGCCGGCCGCGTCCTGGGACTGCGCCTGGTTGGGAAACGCCATCGTGGCCAACGTCATCACGACGACCGCAAACAGACGACGAATGTGGCGAATTGCCATGATACCCTCCTCGAGATAGATCAGGATGCGCACTATTCCACTGGATCCGGTGGGATAGTGCCCGCTCGAGAAGCCGATAAGCACACGGAGTGCCAACTGCCCCGCTGCCCTGCCGCCCCGCTTACGGCTCCCCCAGGAGCCGTACCAACTCGGCCCGCACCTCGTCCGCCTCTGGTTGCAGCTGTGGGTCGGGATCGTATCTGAGCGCCAGGTAGTGCTGATAGGCGCGGACCGCGCCCGCGGTGTCGCCCACTTCGACGGCTAGGCGGCCCTCCAGTCTGAGCGATGGAGGCAGCAGGACGTGCGACTCAGGCTGCGACCACCAGTGATAACGCCGCCGCACGGTGGAAAGCGCTTCTTGGGAATCACCCATATCCGCTTTGAGTCCGGCGGAAGTCAGCATCGCCTGGATGGCCCATTGGAGGTCATCGGTCAGGTTGGCGTCGACCAGAGAATCCAGTCGAGCCACCAGGACCGCTTGGTCACCGCTGCCCCGATCCACGGCCACGACTGCGTGGAACATAGCATCGCACACCTCGAAGCCGGCACTAAGCTGTTGCAATGTCGTGTCGGTCGGTACCAAGCGAAGGCGTGCCAACGCGTCCTCCGCCCGGGCAGTCATGTCCGGCCGGTTTCGCTTGACCGACCAGAGCCCTACCAGACAAGCGCCACTGAGCCAATCAAGCCGGGCCATCTCGTCGTCCTCCGTGGGCACATCGGCCCATAGCATCCCGGCCAGAGCAGGCCCGGCTGCCGCGGCCGCGGCGCTGTCTCCGACGCCGACGAGATCGGCTCCCAGCCGCATCCCTAGAAGCTGTCCTTCCATCTGGGGAGGCAGCATGCGGAACAAATCGTCCATCGACGAATCCGCCGCCCCTACATGGCCCATGGTGTAGTCCGCCATCGCGGTACGAATGAGGACATCCATCCGTTCCTCGGGTGGGCCCTCGCGATTCTTGAGGATGGTCACGGCCCTGGCGGCGTCTTCCACTCCGACGCCCTCGACCAACGCTATACCGACGATGCGGAGCAGGTTGTCATTGGAAAGTGACGAGAATCCATCACGGAGCCGATCCAGCTCGGCTTCATCAGCGAGTGCATGGGCCGCGCGCCACTGAAGGAAGCCAGCGTGTTCCGGAAGCGAATCGCGCGACAGGCTGAGCGCCAACAAGCGGCTGACTTCGGCGGTGTCGCCCGCCGTCGCGGCCAGCTCCATGAGGTGTTCGATGGCCGGCGCGAATGTGGGATCGAGATCGAGCGCCTTCTGGAAGTAGCCCTGGGACCGTCTCAAGGGATCGTCGATCCCGATGAGCGCGCCGCGGTGGAACCAGAGGTCCCCCAGAAGCAACCACACCTCGGGCCGGTCGGGTGCCACGGTGGTGGCGTCGTCCCAGCGGCGTTCCCACTCCCGAAACGTTCCGCGCTGGTCAGCCGCATCGAGCAAGACGCTGTCACGAGGCCCCAGACGGTCTTGTAGCCCACGGGCAACGGGGATCTCACGCCACCCAGGCAGTGTAGCCCAATGGCCGGCGAACACCGCCTCGAGCGCGGCCAAGGCGAAGGTCGAATCGATTTCCAGCGCGTCGCGGTAGTGCTCCAGCGACGCGACGTAGCGGCCGTCGCGGTAGGCGGACCGGCCTTCGAGATAGGCCCGGAGCGCGGCCAGCGGTGGATCGGTCAGTGCCGACTGCCTTCCGCTCGCCTCGCCGCCTTGTTGCAAGAGCAGCATCGCCGCCAACCGATCCACCATATACGCCACGCTGTCTTGCGGCCCCGTCACGCTGGCGTTGGCCAACTCCCGCCCGTCCGGCACCGAGATGAGAGACGCGTTGAGTTCGAAGCCCGAGGCCGCGCCCACGATCCCGCCGAGGATCAACCGGCCGGCGCCCAGCCGGGCGGCGAGCGCCACCGCGTCCGGTTCGGAGATGTCGAGGTCGTCGGAACCGCCGGCCTGGCTCCAGCGGCTGATCACCGTCTGGGGGGCTACCGACCGGAGCCCGCCGCCGCCCGTCAGCCGGGCGTCGAACAGATCGACGACGCCTTCACGCAGGTAGCCCAGCGCGGGATCGGCGCCGCGTGAT
>JBDHMR010000293.1:0-4171 GCA_039656035.1 Gemmatimonadota bacterium | reverse complement strand
CTGCCGGCCCGTGGCCGGTACCTGGTCCACGATGTCCTTGTCGAACGTGACGACACCGATGCGATCTCGCTGTTGGTGCGAAAAATACGCCAAGCAGGCGGCCAGAAAACGGGCGTAGTCCAATTTGGTAATGGCACCGGAGCCATAGTTCATCGAAGCTGAAATGTCGATCAGCACCATCACGGCCGTACACGCGCCAGTCGATCCGCCGGATGTCGTCACCCGCCATGTACGGGCGGTGCTCGGCGAAATCCGTCGACACCCCCAGATGGGGAGATTGGTGCAGGCCGTGTACGAATCCGTTGACCACCGTGCGGGCGATGAGATCGAGGTTGTCGATCCGGGCCAGTGTCAGCGGGTCGAGAAAACGAGTTGCGGTCATAGATCGGAGGCTGGCGGCGTCACCGTTTCAAGGAGGCGGTCGACCAGATCGTCTGTGGAAATTCCCTCGGACTCGGCATAGAAGTTGGTAAGGATCCTGTGGCGCAGCACCGGATGGGCCAGGGCCTTGATGTCATCGATGTTCACGTGGTAGCGACCACGCATGAGGGCCCGCGCTTTGCTGCCGAGGACCAAGTACTGCACGGCTCGTACGGAAGCGCCATAGGACACGGATTTGGTGATGAACTCCGCAGCACCGGGTTCCTTTGGCCGTGTCTGCCGCACCAACGTCAAGGCGTAGCGGGCCACGTGATCCGAGATCGGGACCTTGCGCACTAGACGTTGATAGGCGATCAGCGTGGGGCCGTCGACGGCGTGCTGGAACTCGGGTTCCTGGATCGCGGTCGTGCGCTTCACCACCTCCAGTTCCTCTTCTTCAGGGAGGTGGTCGATCATGATATTGAACATGAATCGATCGAGCTGCGCTTCCGGTAACGGATAGGTGCCCTCGAGTTCGATCGGATTTTGGGTGGCGAACACGTGGAACGGCTCCTCCAGCGTGTAGGTCCTGCCCTGAACCGTGACCCGGTGTTCCTGCATGGCCTCGAGTAGGGCCGACTGGGTCTTGGGTGGGGTTCGGTTGATTTCGTCGGCCAGCACGATGTTGCTGAAAACAGGCCCTGGCATGAAGACCATCCGTCGCTCGCCCGTGCCCGGGTCTTCCTGGACCAGATCGGTGCCCACGATGTCCGATGGCATGAGGTCGGGCGTGAACTGGATGCGGGAAAACTTGAGATCGAGCACCTGCGCCACCGTATGGATGAGCAGGGTCTTGGCCAGGCCGGGCACACCCACGATGATGCTGTTGCCCCCGGCGAACAGAGTCATCAGAATCTGGTCGACGACCTCTCCCTGGCCGACGATCAGTTTGCGTAGTTCGGCGACGATCCTGTCGGCGCCGTCCTTGAGCTGATCCGCCAACGCGACGTCGTCGGAGTGGTCGATGGTTTCTGGCTGTAGTTCGGTGCTCATGAAGCAGTCCTTTGGGCCCGTGTCGGGCGGTAATGGGCGGTAGCCGTCAATGTGTCAACGAATACATCACGTAGTTCACACCCAGTTTGTACGCCACGTTGGAGATTTCGATGGGAATGAATCCAGTGTCGGAATATTCCCACGATTCGCCGATGTCGTTGTTGTAGTTGGCGATCAGCAGCAGGCGCTTTTCCGGGTCGTTGTCCTGGTAGATACCCAGAAAAGCCGACTGAGACCTCTCGTAGGGATGTCGAAAATCAAGCGATTCGATATCGAAGAATGAATGAAAGATCGGATGTGCCGGTGTGAGTTGAACCAGCACTCCGCCGGGGACAACGCGGTCCAACATGTCGATCAGATTGCGCAAGGACCACGGACGCGAGAAATCGTCGAAGATCACGAAGCCGCCCTTTTGCAAATACGCGCCCAGGTTTTCCGCCTCCGCGTCGGTCAACGTCAGGTAGCCGGGTTCCGCCAGGTAGGCCAAGGGATACTTGAACAGGTCGGGATCTCCCACGGAGATGATGTTGCTCCCGTCGGTGTTGGCACGAATTCCGGTCAGTTCATCGATCAATTGCGTGAAGTTCCGATCCGCCCGTGGGTAGTCATGGTCCCACTGATAGTTGATGCCACCGAAATACCCACCACCACCTCCGTAGCCTGTCTCTCGTGGAGTATATCGCAGCCGCACAAAGGTGAAACGGCCGTCGTACGGCACGTTGAACTGTCCGAACACCTCGTCGTCGACTTGGGGCGGAGGATTGGGTCGGAAACCAGGACGCTGGGCTTCGGACGGAATAGCGACGCTGGTCGTGAGGAGCATCAGGGTGATAGCAGTCAGGCGGTCAGCCGGTCGACCGGTCGCAAAGCCTGACAACCAGCGCACTCCGATCTCCGCACTCCGCACCAACCAACGCACGACGCACAACGCACGACGCACCCCCCGCTGCCCCTTCATCGCTCTTCCCTCATCTCAAGCAACAACTCCAACGCCTCCTCATAGTTCGGCGCCTGCTCCAACGCCCCGAGCACCGTGCTGCGAGCCCCCCGCCGATCTCCGGCGGCCCATTGTGCCACCGCCAATTGATACAACGCTTCCGATCGGTTGAAAGGACCCAGTGCCAGCACCGCACGCCGCTCCTGGATGGCCCGTTCCTGCTGCCCCATTGCCGAGTACCATTGGGCCAGTCTCAGGTGATCGGCCGTCTCGAACGGGTATACGTACTGGGCACTCTCCAAAGCTCGGGCGGCCCCGCTCGTGTCAGCCAGGTCGAGGCGAGCCTCGGCCAGCAGCCGGAGGCCCGGGTAATGAGCCTGGTTTCGCGAGGTCAGTTCCTCCAACTCCACGGCTACCTTGCCGCTGCGGCCCGCCAGATAATGGACCGTCGCCAGCAGGAAATAGGGACTGTTATCGCCGGCGTATTCCGGAAATAACGCTTTGGCGCGTTCGAGGTAGGGCAGGGCGGAATCCGGGTGCGCTCTCATCAGGCTCGCTCCCGTCGCCAGCAGAGCCAGGAAATCGGTGGAATCTTCCTCCGCGCGGCGGACCATGGTTTCCATGGTTGAACGCTCACCTTCATCCGGCAGCTTTATCGCGGCCAAGGGGCCGGCGAACTGGGCACTAAAGTATTCGTCGTAGGCCTCGGCGAATGCTGGTAGGCTGAGGTTCAGAACGGTCTCGAAAATCTCGGGAGTGTTCTTTCCCTCGCCGTAGGCCTGCAGCATGGTGACGATGGCGGGAAAGCCCCACCGCTCGGTGATGAAGTCGAACACCAGCGACGATTGATAATAGGAAAAGATGACCTGCCGGGGATAGGCAGGACGCATGAAGCCCTGATTCAGGTCGTCGACCGGCGCCAGCCGATTTTCCAGATACGCGATCAGGAAATCCGGTTGGATGAACCAGCGCGGTACCCGGTACCGGCTGGCTTCCATATGAAACGAATGCGCCAGTTCGTGCCATAGCGTGGTGCCCCAATGGAACGATCCAGGCGGCCGCGCGGACGGTGCGTCCAACGCTATTACGGGACCGAAACTCACACCCAAGGCCCCCATTCCGACCAGGCCGATGGTACGCACCGAAAAATCGGCGTGCCGGGGAAACACCTCGAGGCGCTGGGGTACGGCCGGGCTGACTCCGTAGTGGGCGCTGAGGCTGTCCCAGGCGGCTTCGGCTACTGGCATCATGTACAGCGCCAACAGTTCCGCCTCCTGCGCGGGGATGGCCAGTTCGATCCGGTCGCTCACCACAACCGTGTATTGTGAAACCTCATCCATCAGATCGAGAGTGTTCTTGGTCCAGACGTCGAATGGGTCGCCTGCGAAGGCAACTTCGAGGTCCTCTCGCCCGGCGGCGATGTCCCCCGTTCTAAGCCGATTGATGCCGCGAAGCGCGTAACCGCGCCATGAGAGTGAATCGAGCGCGATAGCCGAGTCGCCGAAGGTGGCTGCTTGATGGTACAGCCGGTTCCGGGCCGCCACCTCGGCCAGGGCGATGAATATTTCCGGATCGTGCGGGGCGATGGCGCGGGCGCTCTGGAGGAGGTGAGCGAACCCGTCGTAGTCGCCGCTCAGCAGCGCTGAAGCAGCGAGCATCGTGTGGGCCATCGGATCCTGAGGATTGGTTTCGAGGGCCGATCGTGCGGCGTCGTCGGCCTTGGGGTACGCTTCGAGGTCGAGGTACTGGCGCGCCTCGAGTACGTGGGCTCGGACGAAGTTCGGGTTGGCAGCCAGGCTCCGTTCGGTCAGGTCGAACGCG
>JBDHMR010000292.1:0-3486 GCA_039656035.1 Gemmatimonadota bacterium | reverse complement strand
GTTGCGGGGGGCATGGTGTCTCGACCCTGATCAGTCACTGTCACCAGGGCAGGAATCCCAGATCGACCGCGTGCTGGATGCCTATCCACGACTGCAGGACGACGACTTCGTACGCCGGAATCTCGACAAGTGGTTGAGCTAGTAACTACGCCTTAGAATTCTCCGTCCCGTTCCTGGTAGTGGGTTGGTTTCCCCAGCCCCGGTCCGCCGTCCCCGACCCAACGACCTATTCGTTCGATCATTTCGGCAAGGCCAACGGCGGGTGCACCGAACAGCTCACGACATCGACGCGCGTTGCTCAATAGTACTTCGGTAGCTTCACTCCCTTCGAACACCGGATCCACGTCGAACATCTCACCAAACGCCTCGGCCACGTGCCGTACCGAAACCGTCTCGGCGCCAGTGACGTTAAGTATCAGAGGAGGTACGCCGCAGTGAGCCAACGCTCGGAGCGCGATCGCGTTGGCGTCGCGCTGCCAGATGACGTTGACATGGCCCGTGGTCACATCGATGGGCTCACTCGCTTTGACTTTGTCGGCCAGGTCGCGCAACACTCCGTAGCGCGGTTCGACGGCGTAGTTGAGTCTGAGTAGGCACATTGGCGTGGACCGGGCCGAGGCTTGGTAGGTCAGTATCCGTTCCCGGCCCAGCGCGGTAATCGCATACTCACCGACAGGCGCCACCGGATCGTCCTCGGTCGAGCCGCCTAATGCTACCGGGGTCAACGGGTAGACGTTCCCGGTCGAGAAGGCGACGATTCGGCTGGAGGCGTATCGGCGAGCCGCCAGCGCCGGAAGGAGCACGTTGGTTGCCCAGGCCAGTTCGGGCTGCGACGAACTACCGAACTTGTGACCCGCCATGAGCACCACGTTGGGTGATTCCGGCAGAGCTGCCAGCGCGTTTTCCTCGAGGAGGTCCGCCTGAACCGTACGGACACCGGCTGTCTCCAACGACTGCCGCACAGTATCGTCGGTGAAGCGGGACACGGCCCAGACAGCCCGGCGCGTGCCGGCTTCTTCGGAGGCTCGGTGGGCCAGACGACACAGACTCGGCCCCATCTTGCCGGCCGCCCCGAGCACCAGGAGGTCACCCTCGAGCCGGCGCATCGCCTCGACCAATTCCTCGGTGGGCTGGGCCAGATCGTGTTCGAGCTGGTCGATGCTACTATCTTCGAAACTTCGTTCCATAGTGGCACGTATTGCCCTGGGTCCACTTCAATGGAGGGCGAATGAGCAAGTTCATCTTCGGTATCGTACTGGCCAAGCTGTTGAAGTGGCTGGTGGCAATCCTAACCAAATTGTGGCCCAAATTGGCCGGCTAATTTCGCATTCCAAGTGTCAAAAAATTAGTCGCTGATTACCATGCCACGCGCCATGTGGCCCCTCCTCAACTACACCCATGAGATTGTAGAGCGGGAAGTCTCTATTTTTCAACGACTTCGCATAGGCAACAAACGGCACGCATGATGCTACATATTACAGCAACTGGCAGTTCGGCGTTAAGGATGAATACACAACGCTTCATCCCGCAGACGGCCAACACACCAGAGGCTGAAGCCAATGTACCGCATCAAGCTGCAATCTGGCGAAGAATCGGAGTTCAGTTCCTTCGAGGAGCTGTGCTTCGGAGTCGTGTCCGGTATCATCGGGTCCGATGCCGAAATCTACCACGCCAAAGCCTCCAAATGGCTGCCGATCGAATCCCATCCCGACTATAAGCGGGCCGCGGCACAGGCGCCGCCTCCCACACCGGCAATGGTATCGCCGTCCTCGGTTTCGCCATCGGGCGTCGCCGCCGGCGACGAAACACCTGAGGACGACGCCGGCCAGGATCTGATGACCCTCCTCGATCTGGAGGAAGTTGCGGCTTCCCATCCGGGCGAATTGCAAGAATTGGCACCAGTCCCACAGGCCGATCCTGAGGCCGAAACCGCTGAATTGGAGCCGATCGAGGCCCAGGAACTCGAAGCCCCCGAAACCAACGGCCATTCCGCCCCGGACCATCCTGAAGCCGACGAACTCGATGAGTCAGCCGCCGATGCCGCGGATTCGACCGGATTCGAGGTGCGGGGACCCGCGGACGAGATGGCAGCCATGTATCAGTCCGACGATTCCCATGATGCCGAGCCGTCAGACGACGAGCAGCCGGCCGAGGAAATGGCGACTGCGGAACTCAGCGTCACCAAGGATATGGAACTTGACGGCGACGACGAGGCTGCGGCGGCACATGCCTCCGACACCAACGACGCTGAACCGGAAGAAGCTGAATCCGAGGCGGATGATGTCGACCTCGTCACCGCCGACGGTTCCAGAGACATGGACTATGTGGCCGCGGAAGACCAAGACGATGACGCCGATGAAGTTGACGACTACGAGGAGGCCATCGAGGATGAAGAGCCGGTTGCAGAGTCGGCACCTCCGGCCGCGCTCGAGGTCCAGGGAGAAGTGATAGAGGAAGCCGCGGACCTGGAAGAAGATGATACCGACGAGGACGTAACATCTGAAGCAGAACCGGTGGAGCAAGTCGATAACGACGATGACATGGACGACGAAGATGCGCTACTGGGCGGTCCGGTGGTCGAACTCGATGCCTCGATGGAAGATCAACTGAGCGATTCTGAGGCAGCCGACGAACCAGAGTCCGAAGAGTTGGTAGTAGCGGCGGAAGCGGCGGATCCCATCGACGCCTTCCAGCCCGACATGGACGATGACCTATTCGAGGACACTTTCGGTCCCGGACTGGAACTCGACGATGTCCGGCGTTTGCCGGTTGTGCCCGTTGCCATTGCCGCCGGAGCAGTGGCGATGGCAGTGCTCGGCTGGATGCTCATGGGTCCCAGTGCCTCGGACGAACCAGTAGCCGTGCCGGATAACCCAGCACCAGCGACAACGCCGGCAGTTGACCCGGCGCCGGCCGCCGTTCCCCGGACCAGCGCCGGTTTGAAGCCTGAGCCACCCACGCCTGATAATTCAACTGCTGCAATGCAGCGACGCTACGACGAGGCTTACAGTAACGCCCGATCTCGCTTGGCCGCCGACCTCCGCCGTGCTGGGTTCGCCGCCGTCTTCGCGCCGGGATCACGGCACGAGCAGCGATTGCTGGTGCCAGTCTAGCCGTTACTGCCTACGCGGGCCGCGAACAAGGTATTCGGGACGATTTCCCCGATGCGGATCAAAACGGCAGGGAGTCAAGGGTGCATCGGGAAATGGCCGAAGACTTGTTGGCCGTTTCGAGTCGGATCTATGACTTGCTGCTGGCCAATGCCGAGTCCGTCGCTATCAGGACAGGGGGAATGACGATCAGCGATCCGGCCGTCGAGTCCGTGTACTCACGTTTGTTCGGTGAAGTGAACCGGCTCATGGCACTGGCCGCCACCGCAGACGAAGAACGGGCAGCAACCGTCCGGCGCATCGCAGCCGCCATCGGCGCTACCCGTCCGCCGGCACTGGCGGAGTTGGTGCCGGCTCCTTCGTTGCCAGCCGATCT
>JBDHMR010000291.1:0-3314 GCA_039656035.1 Gemmatimonadota bacterium | reverse complement strand
GCCACACGCGCCAGTAGAGGGATCTGGTCCCCTACGAGCGCCTCGGGGTAGCCACTGCCGTCGAGCCGCTCGTGGTGGGACAGGACGATGGGGATGGTGTCCCGGTACGCGCCTATGGGAGACAGGATACGGGCGCCGGTAGACGGGTGTTGCTGGATGATGGCGAGTTCCTGGTCGGTGAGGGCGCCCGCCTTGTTCAGAATGGCCGCCGGGATGGCAATCTTTCCGATGTCGTGCAGCAAGCCACCACGATACAGGGTGTCGAGATTTCCGGCCGACAGCCCCAGGCGTTCGCCCAACATCAGCGACACGTGGGTTACCCGTTCCGAGTGACCCGCGGTCCACGGGGAGTTGGCGTCGATGGTTCGCGCCAGCGCCGTCAAGGCGCCGGAACTCAGAGCGTCGAGATCCTCCAACAGCGACGCATTGGCCAAGGCGATGGCGATCTGGTCAGCAAGCTGCCTGCCTGCCCGCGCCTCACGGTCCAAGACCGTGGGGTCGTCATACTCGAGGACGACTACGCCGATCACCACGTTTGCCCGGGCGAGAGGCAGCACCAAGTTGGCTATCGCGGCAGGGCTCCAGGGTGCCAGGAAGTCCCGGGTCTGATGTGGCGCGATCACCAAGGCTTCGAGGTGAGATTCCAATTCTGCCATTTCGCGCGAGCCTATGGTTGCCGCGTTCTTCTGCCACTGTCCCTTACGAACTCGAACGACACTCCAGGAAACTCTTCCATCCTTGCAATCTCTGAGGAGGAGGCCTGCGCCGGAACAGGTCAACGCCTGGTCCATGCGATCCAGGATCGTTCGAACCATCTCTTCCCGGTCGGAGTGTGACAGCGCGGCTCGATCGATGTCACTCATGGCAGTCAGTGTGCTGAACTGCCGGCCCAGCCGCTGCGCCATGGAGTTGAACGACCCGGCCAGATCCTCGAATTCGTCGTCGCTGGCGATGGTGACGTGGGTGTCGAAATCCTGCCGCGCGATGCGACCTGTGGCATCGGTGAGGGCCCTCAGGGGTTCCATGCTGCGGCGTACCTGTACGTGGCTCACGCCCAGTACGATCATGGTCGCCAGCAGCAGGACCAGCGGGAAAGTTCGGCGAAAATCCTCCATCGGGGCCATTACCAGGGAGCGGGGCTCTCCCATGACGATGGTCCAAGATGGTGCCGCGTACTCCAAGCCGAGCCTGATGGGACCCGTGGCAGTGAGGTACTCCTCGCCGTAGGCCTCCCAGTGCCAGGTGCCTGCCATCTGCGGATCGGCGGCCGCCATCTGTGTTCGCGCCAATCGTGGGCAGGTGAGCGCGACGCCCTCGCTGGCGTAGACACACATTTCGGTTTCCGGCGCTAGCCGCCGCAGGTTGCCCGCAGTGTTCCAGATGTACCCAGGATCCAACGTGGCCCACAATGTTCCGCTTCGGCCGTCGGCCGCGCCGATTGCCAAGGCCAGCAGGATGTCCGGTTGCGGTGAGCCATCCAGTAGCAAGACGGGGTTACCGGCCGAGAGGTGCTGTTGCTGGATGGGGGTGAGTGTTGCCGTGGCGTGGGGATCTCCCAGCAGCGCGCGGCGGGACTCATCCGCGGCCACCAGAGTGATCGCGAGAACCCCCAACGGCGGAACGGCCGAGAGTGACGACTCCATTTGCTGCGGGTTGGCACTAGTGTTGAGTGTCGCCGCAACGCGGGCGAGTCCTGCCTCCACGAAATGGAGCCGCTCCATGACCGCCATGGCGGCGTCACTGTTGGCCGATTCCAACCGCTGCTGGGCCTGATCCCGCAATTGGTCGGAAAAGTACAGGTATGACGTGACGCCTAGAGCCATGATCGGGACCAGGGCGCAGAAAAGAAGCAGCCCCATCATGCGCTGGGCTACTCGAGTCCGAAACAGTCCTGTGTTGGTCGTTTCCATGCGATCGATGTTGTCCCCGGTGGCACGACTGTTTTTTCTACCGTATGTCACTCGATGGGCTGGATCCGCCAAACAGTTGATGGACCCCGCGGGAATCGAATGGCAAGGTTGCAAGAGCGGTGCCCGGAATCTCGTTCCCAGCACTCTTGGTAACTCGTTGTGGTTTAGTTGGTTACGTGGCCAGGCCAAGGCCGGGGTCGGCGGACGGCCTAGGCGCTCCCGCAGACGGTCACGCGCCCTTCAGATCGCCAGAGGGCTAGCCCCGCTGAAGACGCTTGAGCAACTGGATCTGCCCTGCGTGGTAGAGGTCATGGGCGGCTATTCCGTGGATGTGCTCGGCGTAGGTCCATTGGGATTCCGCCGCTTTGGAGTTCAGACGGTTGGCAGGGAAGCCGGCGATAGCTTCTCGTAGAAGCCGGTGTTCCTCAACCAGAAGAGCGATATCCGCCTTGAGCGCTTTGGCGGTCGCAGGGGTGGGCGGTGCGGGCCAGTTGCTCGGCGAGCGATCAAACTTGATCGTCTTGTTCCGAGTCAATCTCCGCCGGACGATGTACTTCCAATAGGCGGCGTGAAGGACGTAGTCCCAGATGCGGTGTCTCTCCGGGGCGGGCTTCCACAAGGCGACGTCCGGTGCCAAGCCCCGGAGGGCGCCCCGCAAGGTGGTGCCGTGCCAGGCCTTGGTGTCGAACGCCTGATCGACGATGTGGAGGAGGAGAGAAATGGTAGGAGGAGGGGAGGCCACGGTACCTTCCGGGTCGGTGGTTGTGTCTTCCCTAATCTACCTGTGAGTTAGACCACGGCCACTGACCCAAGGTGGGGCTGAGTTTACTGTCACCTCTCGTCTTTCACCCCTGACCTCTGTACCACTTGATCAGCGGCTGGTTCTTGAAGCGGATGGTTTCTTCGTCCTGCTGATACACGAAGGAGAACTGGTAGGTGTCGCCAGCGTTGTCGTACTCGACCACGTAGAGGGTCGATCCGTCTTCGTTCGGGGTGGCCCGCAACCTGGTGATCAGGTGCGTGGTGAACTTGTCTGCCTCACCCTGCTGAAAAGTGATGTGGTGTGGCTTGATCTCGAATCCCCTGTCGGCGTACTGCTCCGACGACGATTTCCACATCCCCATCATGGAGATCGGGAGCGGATCACTGCTCTCCGGCATGGCGGTCATGACGCCGGTGGCGATAATGATGGCTGCAGCCGAGGCCAGCAGCGGCATGAACCGGCTCCGCTGGGGAGCCTCCTCGTTTTCATCCCTGGCTTTGCGTCTGCGGAGCCGCCTGGACTCCGGGGTTATCCCCAGACTCGCCGCCAAGATGTGGAAGAATGTGGGCAGGCCGCCTTCTGTTTGGACGCTGAAAGCGGGCTGTCCGTAATACGGCTCATCAGCAGTTGTTGGCTCTTGT
>JBDHMR010000290.1:0-6248 GCA_039656035.1 Gemmatimonadota bacterium | reverse complement strand
GAGAGCCAGGGCAACACCGTAGTGACCGACGAACATGGAGGCTCCTCTGCTGTATCGGAAAAAGCGCCGAGGCTCAGGTCCGCCCGGCGAGCCAGCTGCCGCCGTCCACCACGAAAATGGATCCAGTGATCCAGTTTCCAGCAGGACTGGCGAGGTACACGGCCATCTGGCCGATATCGTCCGGCTCACCCCACCGCCCCAGCGGAATTTCCTTGGCCGCGGCCTCGAGCGCAAACACGTCGGGTGCATCGGCGTTGGGCGGCGTGAACGCCTTGAGCACGCCCTCGGTCGGCACCGGACCAGGGGCAATGGCATTCACGGTAATCCCGTCGGGCGCCCATTCCAGCGCCAGCGTGCGCGTCAGGGCGTCCACGCCAGCCTTGGCAGCCGTGGCGTGGGCCATCAACGGCCAACCCCGGTAATGCAGTGTCATCGAGATGGACACGATCCGGCCGAAGCCCTGTTCTTTCATGACGGGATAGACGGCTTGGCAACAGTAGAAGGTGCCGTACAGGTCGGTTTCGACGACCGCTTTCCAGGCGTTGGGCGACAAGGTGGCGGAAGGAGCGTAGAAGTTTCCGGCGGCGTTGTTCACCAAAACGTCCACTCGGCCGAGCTGCGCCACAGTCTCCTTGACCATGCGTTCGACCGCTTCCGGCTCGCGCACGTTGGTCTCTACGGCAGTGACCTTGGTACCGAATTTCCCCAGCTTGTCGACGGCGGCCTCGAGATGATCGGGCTTCCGGGAGGCGATGGCCACGTCGGCGCCGGCCGATGCCAGGCAGCTGGCTATGCCGAATCCGATGCCGGTGCCCCCTCCGGTCACCAGAGCCACCTTCCCGCGTAGAACATCGGGGCGGAACACCGAAGCCTCGGTCACTAGGGGGTCTCGGATTTCGATCGTTCTGTGAACGCCGCCAGTCGCTGCTGAAACTCTTTGCCGCCCATGGCCAATGCCTGGGCTTTGCCTTCCGCCGTCAGCGTTTCGGCCAGCCTTACCCACGCCCCTCGTTGAATCAGTCGCTTGATGGCGGCAACGCTGCCTCGTGCCGAGCCTGACACGGCAGTCACCAGCTCCTTCAGCGCCGGGTCGAGGTTCCCTGGCGTGAAGACCGCGTCGATCATACCAATATCCAGTGCTTCTGCGGTAGAAACCGACGAGCCATCCACCATGATCCGAAACGCCCTGCTAGCCCCGATGAGGCGAGGCAAGGTCATGGTGGAGCCGCCGTCGGGCACCAGTCCCATTTTGGCGAAGGCGGAGGTGAGCACGGCACCGGAGTCCGCGTATCGGAGATCGCAGGCCAGGGCCAGGTCCAGCCCGAATCCGGCCACATTCCCTTCCAGGGCCGCCACCACCGGCACCGGTGTTTGGCCGATGGTACGAATGACCGATTGAAAGTCCCGAAGGCCCTCCTCGATGAGGGTCGGGGAGGGGGTGCTGCCAAGCTGGGAGATCCAATGAAGGTCCAAACCTACCGAGAAGTGCCCGCCCGCCCCTCGGATCACCACCATACGAACACTTTCCAGGTCGGTGACCTCGCCGAGACTGGCGGCTAGGGCCGCGGTAAGCTCTGGGGTAAGTGCGTTGCGCCGGTCGGGCCGGTTGATGGTGAGCGTCCGAATGGCACCATCGTCTGTGACCAGCAATTCTTGAGTCATTTGTCTTCCTGGGATGAATTGAGGCCGTCGACGGCCATGCCCATCGTGTGGTACCCGTTGTCTACATACACTACGGAGCCGGTAATGGCCTCGGCCATGGGGCTCAACAGAAATGCGGCGGCGTTGCCTACATCGGTCGCCATGAGTTTCCGTGGTAGAGGTGCGTTGGCCGAGCAGTAGTCGATCATGGTGCCGATAAAACCGATCGCCGAGGCTGCTCGCGAAGCCCAGGGACCCGCGGAGATGGTGTTGATTCTGACGCCGTGGCGGCGGCCGGCCTCGAAGGCCAGCGTCCGGGTGTCGGCCTCGAGCGCCGCCTTGGCGGTGGACATGCCACCACCGTATCCGGGAATGACCCGCTCGCCCGCCATGTAGGTGAGTGATAGAAACGCGCCGCCCTGCCGCATCATCGGGGCGAAGGTGCTTATCAGGGCGACGTTGCTGTAGGCCGACACGCTCACTGCCGAGAGATAGCCCTTGCGGGACGTGTCGAGCAGCGGCGACTTGACCTCCGGAGCGTTGGCCAGCGAGTGGACCACGATATCGACCGGGGTGTCTCCGAAGTCCTCAACCAACCGGTTGGCCACCCCGGCAACGCTGAAATCACCGACGTCCTTGTACCGCTTGTTGGTGCGGATCTCTTCGGGAGCGTCTTCGAGGGTGTCGAACTCTGCGTCGAGCGGGTAGATCCGTTCGAACTCGAACTTGCCACCATCTTCGAAGGTCATGGAATCGGCCATCTTCTGCCGGTCGAGCAATTTGTTGAAAATCCCCAGCGCCGGTGGCCAGGTGCCGACGCAGATGGAGGCGCCGGCCTGGGCCAGACGCTTGGCGATGGCAAAGCCGAATCCGCCGTCGTCTGCCACACCGGCGATGAAGGCCCGCTTTCCCGTAAGGTCAATGGAGAGCATCGTTTGGAGAGTCCAGGTTAGATCGAGGTGACGCTGGCGATACCCAGCATGACTGCAAAGCTATCGCTGGAAGGGCCCAGGGCCGACCCGGCCAGGATGGCGTCGAGGACGGTAAAGGCTGCTTTCTGTACGGTTCCTGTCGTGTCGAACGCCGGGTCATAGGCGGTGAGGGCCGCGGCACGGATGGGGAGACCATTCCCGATGGCGGCGATGGCGGCTGTTGACTGCTCGACAGTCAGCCCGTCAGGGGCCGCGAGGGCGTTGGCCCGCCCCACTGACGGATCCAGCACGTCCAGATCGAAGTGGAGGTATGCCCCCTCGGCCGACCGGCCCATGGATTCAGGTCACGCACGCCCACGAGACACACCTGGTGATCCGCTGTCGGCCGAAACCCCTCGAGGTCTTCCAGTAGCCGATTCCAGCACCGCCCGGTCAAGGTGGCTACCGCCATGCCATCGAGAAACCCGCTCCCAGTCGTTTCCGGCGTGTTACAGTCCCCGTGGCTATCGAACCAGAACACCCCAACCGGATCCGGCCCGAGGCCGGTCAACGTCCCGATGGCCGTGTAGCACGAGCCGGCCAGTATCACGGGGAAGCTGGCGCTCTCCATGGCTTGTCCGACCTCGGCCGCCACCAATCTGTTGAGCTCGACCATCACCCGGGGTTCGGGCGTCATGGTCTCGACGGTAGGCGACTCGATGTCGCTAACCGTCACCGTGTGCCCGTGCGATTCGAGGTGGCTCCGCAAACCGCCGGCTAGCAGATGGCCGGGGCCACGTCCCATGCGGACGTTCTTGACACCGGAATCGAATGGTACAGAGATGACGCGTACGCGCATAGTGTCATTCCGCCCGCAGCACTTCGAGCGGCGTCGCCCGGAATACTTCCATCGAGTTCCACAGGCCCACGATGACGGTCACACCTACTAGCGCCGCCGTCAGGCCGGCCAACTGCAGGAGCGGAATGGTGAAATCGCTCTCGAATACGAACCTTGTGATGGCCCATCCGGCCACCGTGGATAGACCGACCGCTACCACCGCGGCCAGGCTCCCCAGAGCCAGATACTCGGTGAGCAACACCCGCATGATCTGGTTGCGGGTCCCGCCCAATGTCTTGAGCAGGACGCCCTCCCGGACGCGCTGGAACCGGCTGGTGGCCACCGCCCCGATCAACACTACCGCTCCGGTTACCAGGCTGAAGAGTGCCATGAACCGGATGGCCATGATCATGCTGCCCACAATGCGGTCGATGGCGCGCTGCAGCAGGCCGAGGTCGACGGAGCTGACGTTGGGAAAACGCTCCACCAGTATTCGCTGTATCCGGCCACGCATTCTCGCATCTTCCACCCTGGTGAGGGTAACGAACATGTGAGGCGCGCCGAGCAGCGCCGCGGGCTCGAATACGGCAAAGAAGTTGGGTTCGAATTGGGCCCAGTCGACCTCACGGATACTGGTGACCCGCGTGTTCACGGGTAGTCCCTGCACGTTCCAGGTGATCCGGTCGTCCAGGCCTACGCCCAATTCCTCGGCGATGTCCTTTTCGAGCGAGACGGCAAAGTGTCCGTCGTCTGCTGCCTGGTCGGGGAGATCGTCCCACCACACGCCGTCCAGCAGGATCTCCGTCGGCATCATCGAGTCACGATAGGTAGACCGGTACTCGCGCCTGAAGGCCCAATTGGTCATGTCGGGAATGGTGTCGCCGGTAATCGTGTCCCTCATGGCGCCCGACAGCACCTTATGACCGTTGATGGCCTGCACTCGCATCGGCACGAGGGGGACCGCTTCTCGCAACGGATAGCCCAGGCTGTCGAGCGTGGCGCGGATGGGATCGATCTGGTCGGGTTGGATGTCGAACATGACCAGATTGGGACGGTCGACTCCCGAGTCGAACCGCAACTGTCGCAGCAAATTGGCCTGGATCAGGAATAGCGTGCTGAGCAGGAACGTCCCGAAGCCGAGGGCCAGAACCAACGCCACCGTTTGGTTGGCGGGCCGATACAGGTTGGCCAGCCCCTGCCGGTAAACGTAGGGCAAACGGCGCGGGAAAAACTTCTTGAGGCCCTTGGACAAGAGGAAGGCAGCCAGCCACAAGACCGCCAGCGTGGCCCCGATGCCGACGGCGAACCCTACACCTTCCATCCGACTCGGCGCCTGCGCCATGGCCAGGAACACCACGCTGGCAGCTAGTGCCAGCGCCACCACCCAGCGCCATGGATCTCGCGGCAGTGACGTCCCCTCTTCATATGGGGCACGGATGGCCGCCAGGGGCGTCACCCGGCGCACGTCCAGCAGCGGCAGGAGGGCAAAGACCGTGGCCACCCAAAGGCCGGTGGCCATGCCGATTCCAATTGCCGCGGCCGACGGGCGGATCTCCACGTCCACCGGGAGAAAATCCCCAACCACCAGCGGAATGACGTGTTGGATTGCCAACCCCAACGCTGTGCCCAGGAGGCTCCCCGCGAGCCCGATGCCGATCGCCTGGGTGAGGTAGGTGGCGAACACCTGCCGGGAGGTAGCTCCCAGACAGCGGAGCACGGCAATGGTCTCCCGCTTCTGCTTCACGAACACGTTGACCGCGCTGGCCACGCCCAGTCCACCCAACAGCAGGGCGATCAGCGCCACCAGGCCCAGGTAACGGCCCAGCTGATCCAGGTCTTCCAGCATTTCCTCACGATCGCGCTTGGCGGTCCAGATCCTGATCCTGTCCGGCCGCAACAAGGGGCCGTATTCGTCCGCGATCGGTTCGGCCGCGGCCTCGTCGGCCAGGCGCAGGTAGGTCCGGTAGGAAACTCGCGATCCGAAGGTGATCAACTTGGTGGTTTCCAGCCACTGGGCCGAGATGAACACTCGGGGCGAGAAGGCCGACTCTACGCCGGCGGCACCGGGAATGTCTTCGATCGCGGCGATGATCTCGAAACTTCCTTCGCCCAGCACCAGGGTATCGCCGATGGAGGCCGCCAGGCGGGTGAGGAGTGCGGGGTCTACGATGGCGCGGCGGCCTCCGGTGAGTTGCTCCCATCGACCGGCTGGGCTGGTTACGATCTTCCCATAGAACGGATACGGGCCTTCGACGGCGTTGACTCTGGCAAACCGGGTGCCTTCGGTCCGCGGCACATAGGCCATGGCGTCGAAGTCGGTTCGGTGGGCCACGATATCGTCTGCGGCCAAGCCGCACTCACCGCGTTGGCACAGGGTGGTCAGCGTCTCGTCGGCGATAGTATCGATCAGCGCTTCGAGACGCGTGGAGGCGGGCGCCCGCGACGTGAACCGGATGTCGGCGCCCAGCAACGCCTGGCCCTGCCGGTCGATGGCCGCCAGGAGGTTCCTGGTGAACGAGTTGATGGCCACCAATGCCGCGACGCCGATGGCTACCGCGGTCACCAGCAGCATCATTCGGCGTTGCGCGGCGCGGCTTTCACGCCAGGCCATGGCCAGGAGGAACTTCAGCCTCACGCCGCCGAGTCCTCCACCACGGCGCCGTCACGCAGGCGGATAGTTCGCCGCGCCAGTTGGGCCAGTTCGGGGTCGTGGGTAACCAGCACCAGGGTCGTCCCGTAGGCACGATTCAACTCCACCATCAGGTCGATGATGGTGTGCCCGGTGGTGGCGTCGAGGTTGCCGGTAGGCTCGTCGGCAAACAGCACTTTCGGATCGTTGGTAAACGCCCGCGCCAGGG
>JBDHMR010000289.1:0-3336 GCA_039656035.1 Gemmatimonadota bacterium | reverse complement strand
GGGAGCAGATCCCCGCGGTGACCAAGCGGAACGAGATGTTGGCCGGTGAATACGCACGCGCAGCGCTCCAGCGCGGTCTGGAACTCGAGCGGCGCCTGGGCACCAACCCCTACAAGTTCGGCATGGTGGGCTCCACCGACAGTCACACCGGGCTGGCGACCGCCCAGGAGGACAACTTCTTTGGCAAGCACTCGGGGGCCGAGCCCAAACCGGAGCGCATGGAGCATCCCTTCATGGCGAAAGCGAACGGTGAGGTGGTGATGGCGGGTTGGGGCGTGGTGGCCTCGGGCTTGGCCGCCGTATGGGCGACGGACAACACCCGCGAAGCGCTATTCGACGCCATGGAACGCAAGGAGGTCTACGCCACCACCGGCAGTCGGATCGCCGTGCGCTTCTTTGGAGGCTGGGACTTCACTGACGAAGACGTCGCCAGTCGCTCCCCGGCGTTCGCCGGCTACTCCAAGGGCGTGCCCATGGGTAGCGATCTGCAACCCAGAACTGGGAACCGGGCCCCGAGCTTCATGGCGTACGCGCTCCGGGATCCGATCGGCGGCAACCTGGATCGTATCCAGATCATCAAGGGGTGGATGGACGCGAGCGGCGAGACGCAGGAGAGGGTGTACGACGTGGCCGTCTCGGATGGCCGCACGATCGGTGCGGATGGACGTTCCAGGACGCCGGTCGGCAACACCGTCGACCCGGAGACCGCCAACTTCACCAACACGATCGGAGACTCGGAGCTGGCTGCGGTCTGGACCGATCCCGACTTCGATCCGGAGCAGCAGGCGTTCTACTACGCCCGCGTCATCGAAATCCCGACGCCGCGCTGGTCCACGATCGAGGCCTTCCGCTTCGGGATTCCGATTCCGGAGGGGGCGCCGGTCTCGACCCAGGAACGGGCCTACACGTCGCCGATCTGGTACACGCCGTGAGGTCGAGAAAACCGATGCCATGATCCTGAGAGGTCAACATGCACGACGGAGAGCGGCCATCAGGGTCGGGTTGCTCTCCGCCTGCGTGTACCTGGGGTCCGCATCGTGTCGGCCGCCGATCTCCGAGGACAGCCCCCTCGGCGCCAGGGTCGCCCTGATCGGAGCGGGGGCCTCGTTTCCAGCGCTCCTGTATCAGAGCTGGGCGATTTCTCTCTATCGAGAGATGCCGGAACTCCGGATCAACTACCAGTCCATGGGCAGCGGGGCCGGGGTGAAACAGGTCATCAATGGCGTAGTCGACTTCGGGGCCAGCGACGTGGCGATGACGCCCGAGGAGGTGGCGCAGGTCAAGGACGGCGCGTTGCTGCTGCCCATGACCGCGGGTGCCGTGGTGCTGGCCTACAACCTGCCCGGTGTGTCGGCCCCCTTGCGAATGTCCCGGCAAACCTATGGCGACATCTTCCTGGGCAAGACGACCCACTGGCGCGACCCCGCCATCGCGGCCGACAACCCCGAGGCGGCGTTGCCGGACCTGCCCATTATCGTGGTCCATCGGGCCGACGGGAGTGGCACGACCGCCGTCCTGACGGCCCACCTGGCCGCGATCAACCCGGAATGGAACGACGCCGTGGGCGTGGGCAAGAGCGTGGAGTGGCCGCGCACGGGCACGTTCATCGGTAGCAAGGGCAACGAAGGCGCCACCACGCAGATCATTCAGGTGCCCGGCGCCATTGGCTACCTGGATTACAGTTACGCCGCCAACAACGACCTCGCCATGGCAACGCTCGAAAACCTGGCAGGGCGCTTCGTGGCACCCACCCCCGAGAACACCGCGGCCAGCCTCGGGTCGGCCGAGTTGCCGCCGGACTTCCGGCTCTTCATCACCGACCCCGACGGCCCGGACTCGTACCCCATCGTGACCTACACCTGGCTGCTTGTCTACGGCCGATACGACGACCCCCTCACGGCCAAGGCGATGGAGGTGTTCATCGAGTACGGCCTCACCCGGGGCCAGGATGTGGCACCGGCGCTGGGTTATGCGCCGCTGCCCCAAGCGGTTCGCGAGCAGGTCGCCGCGGCGGCGGATGTCATCAGCCCCGACTACGCCATGACGTTGCAGCCCGGAGGACGTCGGTGACCGCCGCGACCCACACACGGGAACGCTCGCCGGGAGAGAGACGTCTCGACCGCGCGTTGGTCCTGGCGACGCGAGTCTCCGCCGGCGCGGTCTGGGGCGTGCTGTTCCTTATGACGGTGATCATCGTGTACACCGCCCTGCCCGCCATCCGGGAGTTCGGCCTGGGGTTTCTCGCCTCGACCGCCTGGAACCCGGCGGCCGGACGCGAGGTGTACGGCGCCTTGCCGATGATCTACGGCACCGTGGTCAGCTCCACCATCGCGCTCTTGATTGCGGTGCCCTTGGGTTTGGGCAGCGCCATATTCCTCAACGAGGACTTCCTTCCCGAACGCATCCGATACGTCCTCATCTCTCTGATCGAGTTGTTGGCTGCCATCCCCAGCGTGATCTACGGCTTGTGGGGCATCTTCGTGGTGATCCCCATTCTGAAGGACGTGGGCAACTGGCTGCATCTCAACCTGGGGTTCATCCCCTTGTTTGGCACGGCCTCCGTCGGTCCGGGCATGCTGCCCGCGGCGGTGGTGCTGTCGATCATGATCCTGCCGATCACGACCTCGCTCAGCCGCAGCTCCCTCGCCGCGGTACCCCCGGACCTCAGAGAAGCGGCCCTGGGCCTCGGTGCCACCCGGTGGGAGGCCGTCTTCCGCGTCCTGGTACCCGCCGCCTTCTCGGGCATCGCCGGGGGCGTGCTGCTGGCTCTCGGCCGGGCGATGGGCGAGACGATGGCGACGACCATGATCATCGGCAACTCCAACGAACTCAGCTTCTCACTGCTCGCCCCCGGCAACACCCTCGCCTCCCTGATCGCCAATCAGTTCGGCGAGGCCACGGGCCTCCAGGTCTCGTCGCTGATGTATGCGGCGCTGGTGTTGATGTTCATGACCGTGCTCGTCAACATCCTGGCCCAGATGATCGTCAAGTCCGTGCGACTCAGGAATCAGTGACCCATGCCCACGACCGCAAACCCGTCCACTCTGGCCAAGACGTGGCGCAAGCCGCGCAGCCTGCGGGACAGAGCGATGACGGTCCTGGCCGGCGCCTGCCTGGTAGTCGCGCTTATCCCGCTCGTGTGGCTGCTCACGTTCGTCACGGTGCGGGGGATCAGCCGTTTCGACTTCGCCCTGTTCACCCAGTTGCCGCCGGCGCCGGGCATGGCAGGGGGCGGACTGGCGAATGCGCTTGTCGGCACCATCATGGTCCTCCTGGTCGCCATGGCCATCTCGGTGCCGTTTGGACTGCTGGGGGCCATCTACCTGTCCGAGTTCG
>JBDHMR010000288.1:0-4588 GCA_039656035.1 Gemmatimonadota bacterium | reverse complement strand
CCCTGCACCGGGCACACTTCGGCGCACAGATTGCACCCCACGCACGCCTCGTCGATGATCTCCACCACGACCCCACCATCATCCCTAGGGTGGCGACGGATCGCCTGATGGGCCCCGTCTTCACACGCCACCCAGCAGAGTTCGCACTGGATACACGTTGCCTGATCGATCCTTGCCAGCAGATGGTAGTTGAGATCGAGGTCTTCCCACTTGGCAATTTTCGGCACAGCCAGCCCGCGGAAATCGGCGAGCGCGGCGTAACCTCGGTCGTCCATCCAGCCCGACAGACCATCGATCATGTCCTCCACCACTCGGAAGCCGTAGTGCATGACCGCGGTACACACCTGAATCGTGTGCGATCCCAAGGCGATGAACTCGGCGGCGTCGCGCCACGTGGAAATCCCGCCGATCCCTGATATGGGGACGGTCACCTCATCATCACCCGCTACGGCAGACAATAGATGAAGCGCGATCGGCTTGACCGCCGGGCCGCAGTAGCCGCCGTGGCTCGATTTTCCGCCGACATCAGGCCGCGGCGTCAGGCTGTCTAGATCGACACCCACGATGGAATTGATGGTGTTGATCAGGGACAGCGCGTCCGCACCACCGCGCACAGCCGCCTGGGCGACGTAGCTGATGTCGGTGACGTTGGGAGTGAGCTTGACGATCACCGGCGTCTTCGCCACCTCCTTGACCCAACCGACGATGTCACAGGTGTATTCCGGCACCTGACCAACAGCCGCGCCCATGCCTCGCTCGCTCATCCCGTGGGGACAGCCGAAGTTGAGTTCCAGCCCGTCGGCGCCGGTGTCCTCCGCCCGCTTGACCATGTCGTGCCACGCCTCGCGCTTCGACTCCACCATCAACGACACGATCACCGCGCGGTCGGGATAGTTGCGCTTGAGCTCGGTGATCTCCCGCAGGTTGTCTTCCACGGGGCGGTCGGAGATCAGCTCGATGTTGTTGAAGCCCATCATCCGGTTGGCGCCCAGATCGACCGACCCGTAGCGCGAATAAACGTTGATGACCGGTTCACCCACCGTCTTCCACACGGCGCCACCCCACCCAGTGTCGAACGCCCTAGCCACCTGGTCGTAGGTGTTGGTCGGCGGTCCGGAGGCCAGCCAGAAGGGGTTGGGGGATGAGATACCGGCAAAATTGACGCTCAGGTCGGACATGGTGTGCTCCGGGTGGGGCCTGGTGATCAGCTATCAGCTGTCTGCTGTCAGGGAGATTGGTTCCACTCAAGAGAGAAGGATTACGCCACACGGATCACTGATACTCGGCTTCTACCCCTCCAAGCAGTCGATCGATCCCCCTCGCCGCGGCTATCCCCTCAGCTGCCGCGTTCACGATCTCGGCTCCCCGATTGACGAAGTCACCTCCGGAGAACACCCGTGGATCGTCGGGAATGTCGAACCCCGGCGCCGGGTCCTGACCGAGGGCCGTGATGATCATGTCGCAGGGGATGACTTCGTCACCATCCGGGGTAGACACCTCGAGGCCGACAACGTGTTGGGTGCCCACGATGGCCTTGGGCGTGGCGTGGAAGCGGAATTCGCAACCGTCGTTCCTCGCCAACTTATATTCATAGTCGTAACACGGCATGTCCCCTTCGCCGCGACGATAGACGATCGTGGCTCGCTCGGCGCCGAGCCGTTTGGCCTGGGTGACCGCGTCGATGGCAGTGTTGCCGGCGCCGATCACCACCACTCTGCGACCCACTTTGGTATCGGGATATGGCTGACCCTTCAGGGTAGCGATGAAGTCGAGGGCGTCTACTACGCCCTCGACGTTCCCGTTGGTGACACCCAACTCCCGGCCGCCCTCCAGACCCACACCGACAAACACCGCGTCGTAGTCGGCCAGAAGTTGGTCGAAATCGATGTCTTTTCCTACGGCCACTCCAGTCCGTAGCTCTATGCCCAAGTCGATGATGTCGGCAACCTCCGCCAACGCCGTCTCGGGCCGGAGCTTGTACTCTGCGATGCCATAGGTACTCAAACCTCCTGGTTGCTTCTTTGCCTCGAAACACGTCACCGCATACCCCCAGCGGCACAGCTCGCGGGCACATGACAGGCCGGCGGGGCCCGCACCGATCACCGCCACTCGCTTGCCGTTGGGCTCGCCGGCGCTGAACAACGCCGGCCGGTATTCGAATACGTAGTCCGTCGCGTGTCGCTGCAGAAGACCGATTTTGATTGGTGCTTCGCCCCGAGCGTGGTACACACACGCCCCCTCGCACAGGACATCGACCGGGCATGCGCGAGCGCAGGAATGACCGAACGGATTGACCTCGAGAATGACGCGGGCCGACCCGCGTATGTTGTCGCTGGAAATTTTCTTGATGAATGCCGGTACGTCTATGTGGGTGGGACATGCAATGGTACACGGCGCGTCGTAGCAGTAGAGGCACCGGTCGGCTTCGGCCTTGGCGGCATTGGCATTCAGCGGTGGGGCGATATCGGCGAAACGTGCTTCCAGCTCATCGGCCGACAATGCCGGGGCCAGTTCAGTCACCGGCAGGCTCTCCGTTGTTTGGAGCAAGGGCAGGGGCAGCTACCGAATCAATCATCTTCATTCCCATCAGGTAGATGCCTGCGGCAATACCAAAGCCCACGAACCAGGCCCAGTTGTATATCCCGACAGCCCAGGCGGGGGCGTCGACCACACCGAGAGCGCCCAGAAACCCCGGGACATTGGGAGCGACGCCAAGCACCAGCGCCACCACCGCTACCCAGTTGACGCCGCCGCGGTACTGATAGCAACCGGTCCGGCGATACAGGTCGTCGACGTTCAAATGCCCGTGTCGCAGGAAGAAATAGTCTGCGATCAGGATGCCGGCCACCGGCCCCAGTAACGCGCCGTACCCGATGAGCCAGGTGAAGATGTATGCCGCGGCGTCGTTGTACAGGCGCCAGGGCATCATGAGCACACCGATCACGGCGGTGATCACGACGCCGGCCTTGAAGGACACCTTCGACGGGGCCACGTTGCTGAACCCGTTGGCCGGTGCCACCACGTTGGCGGCGATGTTGGTGGTGAGCGTGGCAATGGTGAGCCCCAGCATGGCTACCACCACCGTGACCGGCCCGCCCACCTGCGCCAGTAGCTCGACCGGGTCAGAGATGCGCGCTCCGAAGATTACCACCGTGGCCGCCGTCACCGTGGCACCGATGAAGGCAAACACCCCCATCTGGTCCCGCTGTGACTTGGCGTAGCGCGAAAAGTCAGGGATCGACAACGCCATAGTACCCCAGAAGGCCACCGCCGACGTGAGCCCAGCGCCAAACACCGCTGTGACACCCACGCCACCGCTCTCGCGGGGCGGGTTTTCCAGCATGGGGCCCAATCCACCCACGTTCACCCACGCCCAGATGAACAACATTGCCGCGATGAGCATGAGGAATGGACCACCCCACGTTTCCAGAAACTTGATCGATTCCATGCCCCGGAGTGCGATCCACAGATTGATGGCCCAGAAAAACATGAAGCAGAGAAACTCACCCGTGCCGATGCCGAACCACGCCGGGACCAGCACTGGCAGCGTGGCGATACCGGGCCACATCACTTCTATCAACTTGAAGATGGCGAAGCCACCGATCCACGTCTGGATGCCGAACCAGCCACAGGCCACGATAGCGCGCAGGATGGCGGGAATGTTGGCGCCGAACACGCCGAACGATGATCGCGCCAGAACAGGAAAGGGGATGCCGTAGCGCGTGCCGGCGTGAGAGATGAGCGCGATGGGGATCAGCACTATGATGTTGCCGAGCACCACCGACCCCACCGCAGCCTGCCAGGTCCAGCCGCGCTCGACCAGGCTCGAAGCCAGCGTGTAGGTCGGGATGGTGATGGCCATACCGACCCACAAGGCAGCGATATTCCACAGATTCCAGGTGCGGCGGTCCTGTGGAACCGGCAGGAGGTCGGCGTTGGCGAGGGCCGGGTCGTACCCGGCTTCCGCCGGCGTGGTCAACCGATCTCCGCCAGAGCGGCATCCAGCAGGCGGGCGCCCTCATCGATCTCCGCCGCGGAAATCAGCATCGACGGGGCAATACGCATGACGTTGCCGTACAGACCGCCCTTTCCGATCAGCAGACCTTGTCGCTTGGTCGCTTCCATCAGTTGATTGGCCTTACCTGCCGCGGGCGCCTTGCTGTCCCGGTCCTCCACCAATTCTATCGCCTGCATCAGTCCCATGCCCCGGACATCCCCGATGATGGGATACTTCTCCTTGAACGATTCGAGGTGACCCCGAAGCTGGGCCCCCCGCTCGGCGGCGCGCTTGGGAGCGTCCGCTTGCTGCAACACATCGATCGTCGCCTCGGTGGCGGCCATGGAGATAGGATTCCCACCGAAGGTCGAGAGCGACAGCCCGGTAAAAGCGTCAGCCACCTCCGCGGTGGCGATGGTGGCCCCTACCGGGAAACCGTTGGCGATGCTCTTGGCGAAGGTCATGATCTCGGGCTCGACACCCCAGTGCTCGATGCCACACCAGTGATCGCCCAGGCGGCCAAATCCCGTCTGGACTTCATCGCAGATGAACACACCACCGTACTTGCGGACGATGCCAACGGCGATCTCG
>JBDHMR010000287.1:0-3348 GCA_039656035.1 Gemmatimonadota bacterium | reverse complement strand
CCTCGGTTTCTGGCCCTGTTCCAGTGGGCGTCGCTGGTGCTGGCCACACCGGTTGTGCTGTGGTGCGCCGAGCCGTTCTATCGGGGGGCCATTCAGGGACTACGGCACGGGGCGCTGCACATGGACCTCCCCATCGCCATGGCGGTTGTCGTGCTCTATGTACACGGGCTGGTAGCCACGCTGGGCACGGGTGAACCGTACTTCGATTCGCTGACCATGCTGGTGGCTCTCCTGCTCGCGGGCCGCATGCTCGAGTCCCGGGGTAGGCGCCGGGCGGCCGAGGCGGCCACGTCCCTGGCGGCCACCATGCCGGCAACCGCCCGGCGAGCCACGGGTGATCGAGTAGAAACGGTTCCCGCAGACCAGCTCGAGCCCGGCGACATCATCGAAATCGGAGCCGGTGAACAGGTTCCGGCCGACGGCGTGGTCGTCGCCGGAGAGGGCTTGGTAGCCATGGCGCTGGTCACCGGCGAAGCCGATCCTATTCCATTGTCAGTCGGACGCCAGGTCGTCGGCGGCACCTTTCTCGAGTCGGGCGCCATCACGGTCCGGGTTGAGGCGGTCGGTGCAGAAACGGTGGTCTCGGGCATGGCCGAAGAACTCAGAACAGCTGCCGAGCGCCCAGTCCGCCCATCCTCGGGCGACAGGATTGCCCCGTGGTTTACCGCTGCCACCATAACGGTTGCCACTGCCACGTTCATGGGCTGGTGGTGGGTGGCGGACGTGAATCAGGCCCTGACCACCGCCGTGGCCGTCCTGGTTGTGGCCTGCCCCTGCGCCTTGGCTCTATCTCGGCCACTGGCTTCGGCAGCGGGTCTGGGGGCGGCGGCCCGGCGCGGTCTACTGTTGCGGTCGGCCGACGCGCTGCTGGAACTCAACGCCGTCGATACCGTAGCCTTCGACAAGACCGGTACCGTTACCCACGGCGCCTTTGAGGTCATCGAGGCGAAGGCCGAGGTGCTGCGGATCGCGGCCGGGTTGGAGCGATTCAGTCACCACCCGATCGCGCGTGCCATCATTGCCGAAACGATCGCCCGAGGGATCCCGCTGCCCCGAGGGGAGGAGGTAGCGGAAACGTCCGGCGTGGGCATCACCGGCCTGGTGGATGGCCGCCGCTGGTGGCTTCGAGCGGGAGAGTCAGGAGAGGTGCTCTTGTGTGGCGAGGATGGGCCGGTAGGATCCATTCGCCTGGGTGATATCGTTCGAGAGGATTCGCTGGATGCTGTCCGCGGACTCGAACGACTTGGCAAGTCGGTGACGCTCCTGTCCGGCGACCATCGAAGAGTGGGGCAGCGTATCGGAGTCGAGGCCGGAATAGATGACGTCGTTGCCCCGCTGGGGCCGGCGGGCAAGGCGGACTGGATTGCCAGTCAGCAGGCGGCCGGTCACCATGTGCTGTTTGGGGGTGACGGTCTCAACGACGGGCCAGCCTTGGCCCGTGCCGACGTGGGCGTGGCAATGGGCACCGGGGCGGCGAGCAGTGTGCTGGTTGCCGACGGGGTCATTTCGGTGGCGTCGATTGGGCCTGTCGTGGCCGGGTTTCACGCGGCCTTGGCTGCGCGTCGAGCCATCCGTGTCAATCAGATCAGATCGATTCTCTACAACATCTCCGCCGTCGCCGCGGCCGCTGTCGGGCTCATCAACCCGTTGGTGGCGGCGGTGCTAATGCCGTTGTCGAGCGGCATGGTCATTTGGGAATCGGCTCGTGTGGAACGGCGCGTGGTGCGGGCACTCCGATGAACGTCGTGTTCATCCTGCTGCCTATTGCCGTCGTTTTGGGCGGTGTGTTCCTGGTGCTGTTTCTACTCGCCGTCAAGGGCGGCCAGTTCGATGACCTGGACGATCCGCCGAAGCGAATTCTCAAAGATTGATGGCCACCCGCGCGCTCTGGTCGTTCAGGAATCGATGTGAGTCGGGTCCGACTTGCCGTCGCGCTTCAGACAGAACCCGACACCACGAACGGTGGAGAACAGCGATTCACCGGCGGCGGTGCTGAGCTTACGCCGGAGGTTTCCCACGTGCACGTCGACCACGTTGCTCTCTGGGTCGAAATGCATGTCCCACACCCTCTCCAGGAGAGTTGTCCGGCGGACGACTTCCTCCGGGTGGAGGAGGAAGTACTCCAGCAGTTGGAATTCCTTGGGCGTCAGGTCGAGGACCAAGTCGTCGATCGTGGCAATGTGTTTCAGCCGGTCGAGAGAGATGGGCCCGTATCGCAGTATCTCCAGGCGTTCGGCGCCCCCGCGCCGGGACAGCGCCCGGATGCGCGCCAGCAATTCGTCGAACCGGAAGGGCTTGGCCAGATAGTCGTCAGCTCCGGCGTCCAGTCCCCTGACGACGTCTTCGACCGCATCCCGTGACGTCAACATGAGGATCGGTGTATTGCGACCTTCCCGCCGGAGTTCCATGGCCACCTGAAAGCCATTTTTCTTGGGGAGTACCAGATCGAGCAGGATCACGTCGTAGTCGTAGACGTGCCCCAGCATGGTCGCTTCTTCGCCGTCCGGGGCTACATCGACTACGTAGCCTTCTTCCTTGAGGCCCTGTTCGATGAATCCGGCGACTTTGCGGTCGTCCTCTACAACGAGAATCTTCATGATGGTAATCTGTCCCAGGCCATATGAACGATGGCGGAACCTACCATGAAGAAAACTTCAAGGTCAAGAGGATTCGTCGCCTCTTGGTAGTTTCAGTGTGAAACGAGCGCCACCTTCATGGCGGTTGCTGGCGCTCAATTCGCCGCCGAGCAGGCGGGCCAGGCGACGGGACAGGGGGAGACCAAGTCCTGAACCGCCCCCTTCACCTCCCGACTGCGTGTAGTAGATGTCGAAGATACGTTCGAGGTTCTCTTCGGGGATGCCGTCGCCCTGGTCGTCGACCAGTACTACGAACGAGTTGTCGGTGGTGAACGCGGTGATGGTGACCGGTGTGCCTTCCGGAGAATGCCGCACGGCGTTTCCCAGGAGATTGACCAGGATCTGCTCCACCCGGTGGGCGTCGGTGTAACAAGTCGCCAGGTTCTTGTGGACGCTGAAAACGATCTCGATGCGCTTGGCGATGGCCGACGGAGTGACCAGCCGGATCGAGCGATCGACCACCCTGGTGCCCTCGACTTCCTCCATATGAGGCTTGAGCCGATTCTCGTCCAACCGACTGAGGTCCAAGAGGTCGTTGATCAGGGTGATGGCCTGCTCGGCCGACTCCAGCACCTCAAACGCGGCTTTGGGTACGGTCTCGGGGTCCCGCTTTCGCACCAGCATCTCGGCCCAGCCGAATACCCCGGCGATGGCGTTGCGCATTTCGTGATTGACGGTGGCGAAGAAGCGCTCTCGCGACCGGTGCAACTGC
>JBDHMR010000286.1:0-3351 GCA_039656035.1 Gemmatimonadota bacterium | reverse complement strand
CGTTCCAGGCGGCCACGCCGCAGGGGGTACTGGCGGCACAGGTGACCGAGGCGGCCGAGCCGGTGAGCAAGTATCGGGACCAGGTGTCGCCGGAGGTGGAGGTCCTGGTGATGAAGTGCCTGGCCAAGAAGCCGGCCGACCGGTGGCAATCGTCCGACGAGATGCTACCGGTGCTGGAAGGGCTGACCACGACGAGCGGCGGGATGACGCCGGTCCAGACCCGGCCGCTGACCACGGCGGGGACCCGCAATCGAAACGTGGTGCTCATCGCGGCGGCCCTGGTTGGCGCCGGCGTGGTCGCGGCAGCGGGCTTCCTGCTGCGGGGACCCTCCGGCGCCGAAGCACCGCCTGCGATCGATCGTCAGGTCACGTTCCGTGGCGATGTCGAGGGGTGGCCCGCCCTCTCACGTGACGGCCGCATCATCGCCTACCGAGTCGACGGGGGTCGATCGCTGATGGTGCAGGATCTGGCGGGCGGCGGGTCCAACACGCTCGTGAGCCTCGACGATCCGGGGCTCACTATGGAGGAGCCGTACTGGGGCCCCGACGACTCGCGGTTGTTCTTCCATCTCACGAGCGACACGTCGAACGTCATCGCCAGTGTGCCGCGGCTCGGTGGGCCACTGCGGACCGAGGTGGACTTGCAGCCGCTGGTAGTCGCCGACTTCGGTGGATTCAGCGCGTCGGGAGGGTATCTCATCATGATCCAGGGGCCCGGTGAGACGTGGATCTACCTGGGGACGGCACCGAGGACGCTGCGGTGGGTCAGTGCGGATTCCGTGGCGGGCGATGGTCCCATTCTCCATGTCGCGGAAGCCGGCAACGTCTGGCTCCTGAGACCGTCGCCTGACGGCCGCTGGCTGGCGTACAGCTCCGTCGGTGAAGGCGATCGGCTCGTCGCTGGACTGATCTCGACCGACGGTACCCGACACACGATCCTGGCCGAGGGCCTGTCCGACATTCTGACGATCCCGCTCGGGTGGAGCCCCGCGAGCGACGCGGTCTACTATCCGGGTTTCGCGACCCAGCGGACGGAGATCCTCAGCTTGCCGATCGACCCCGCCCGGGGAACGCGGGCGGGTGAGCCGGTGGTGGTCATCCGGGGGTTGGAAACCGGCTGGGAACACGTCCGCTCGGATGGTACCACGCTGATCTACGCCGGGGGCTCCTTCAGCAGCAATGTGAGGGTGATCGACCTGACTGATGCGCCACAGGCGACGGCACATCCGACGGTCATGCTTACCCGCGGCACGGCAAACAATATGTCGGCCGGGCTCGGTGCAGGCGGCGAGGTGGCCGTTTTCCAGCGGTGGACGGGGAGAGAAGCTACCGGGGCCAGCGTGGCGGAGATCTACACCCAGCCCAGCGGTGGAGGGGTGGAGCGACTGGTGGCGCGCCGAAGCGGAGGATCGCTCGTGCCACTGGAGATGTCACCCGACGGTCGCCGAGTCGCCTACTACGAGTGGGGCGCGGGAGAGCGCTCGACGCTCGTTACCGTGAACCTCGCTACCGGTGAGGCCACCGAGCTGCCGCTGGGAGCCGGCTTGACCGTCGCGTGGGCTGCCGACGGACAACGATTGGCGACCAGCGGCCTGGCGTGGGTGAGCCGTATCATGGTCGTCGACCTGCGGGACTCGAGCGAGGTCGTGGTCGAGCTGCAATGCGATACCAACTGTGCATTACAAGCCGGGCGGCCGGTGTTTTCGCCCGACGGCAGCAGAATCGCGTTCCGCGATGATAATTCTGGCGGGCTGTGGATAGCGGCGCTGGCAGATGGGCACGCGACGCAGGTCGCCGAGGAAGCGGGCTGGACGCTGAACTGGACGGAGGATGGGATTTACTACGTCGTGGAAGTAGCCGGACCGTCCGGGGATAGCTATCCGGTCATCTACCGCGTCGCACCGCAGGGCGGGGCACCACAGCTCTACGCACGACTGCCCGAGGACTGCAACAGTGAGGATGTGGCGCTCTCATTCGACGCCTCGACGGCCGTGTGCGGGGTGGTCGACTGGAAGCCGGACGTGCACATCGTCGAGAATTTCGACGGGGCGGGGCGGAGGTAGGACGAGAGTAGCGCCCGCAGCGCCGAAGACACCGACAGGACAGGCCAGGCGATGATCCGGCCTGTCCGAAGGCGAGGCAAGTGCCGGCGCCGAGCTGGCCAGCTCCCCCCCTCGATCCTAGCAAGATCTTCACGCAATCTTCTGGTTGTTCTCATGATCCCGGAGTCGCGACGGGGAGTGGTGGTCGGAACCCGGGACGCAGGGCGAGGAGCCAGGCAATCGAGATTCCGGATACGAGGACAACGCTGAGGGCCATTCCTACAGGTATACGACCGAGGAACAACGTGGCCATCGCTGCGCCTCCCAACACGAGGTGGCGAATGGATTCGGCGATGAGCGCCCAGCGCTTCCCCTCGAGGAGACTACCTATGTTGCTCAAGACCAGAGTGATGACGAAACCGCTGGCCAGGACTTCCGCCAGTGACAGTGCCTCGAGGATTCGGAGGACCGTCAGCGTGGCCACCAATGTCGCCACGAATTGCACCATTACGTAGGCGACGCCGAGCCGGGGGAGGGGAACCGGGGGCGTGGTCGGCACTGTCGGATCGTGTGGAGAATCCACCAGCGTCTCCGGTGGCCCGAATACGACGCGTAACTTCCGGAGGAATCCCGGCTGCCGCCTCGCGTGACGTCCGATCTCGAAGAACACGTGCACGTTGGCCCAGACCGGATTCCAACTTTCCGGCGGCATCGTGATTCCGTAGTGCGGCTCGGCAGTCTCTGGCGCGAAGGTGCCGAACATCCGGTCCCAGACAATGAATACGCCGGCGTAGTTCTTGTCGATGTAGTCAGCATTTATGCTGTGATGCACGCGATGGTGAGATGGCGTATTCAACACCCATTCCAGCCGCCCCAGTCGGCCGATGAGCCTGGTGTGGAGCCAGAATTGGTAAATCACGTTCAGCGCGTAGCTCACGGCGAACATGTACCACGGAACGCCCACCAGGGCCAAGGGCATAAAGAACACCCAGATGAACACCCCATGGAGACTGCTGTTACGTACGGCAACGGTGAAGTTGAGTTCCTCGGACGAGTGGTGCACCGCATGGCCGGCCCAGAGGATGTTCACCCGGTGCGAGAGCCGATGCACCCAGTAGTGTCCAAAATCGACCAGGACGAACACCACCCCCCAACTCATGGCGGTTTCAGGCCACGCGGGCGCTCCGAATCGGACTTGGATGGACCAGGTAGCGGCAACGTAGGCGAATATGGCGAAGGAAAAGAGCTTGATGAGGATATTGGGGAACTGACTGATCATCCCGCAACTCATGTCCACGAGCGAGTCGGC
>JBDHMR010000285.1:0-3355 GCA_039656035.1 Gemmatimonadota bacterium | reverse complement strand
GTCGGGCCCGCCACCATGGAAATGTTCCTCTCGCGTACCCCATCCAGCGGCAGCAGGCTGTTGGGGTGGGACACCAGAGACCCTGAGTACCCGCCGCCATCGGTGTTTGGCGAGTTGCTGAGCCCCAGTGCTTTTGGTCATACCGGGTGGACCGGGACCGAATTGTGGATCGATCCCGAACGCGACCTGTTTCTGGTATTCCTGACCAACAGGAGCTACGCACCCAAAGTGTCTCACTCCATCAGCGCACTCCGCCGGGTGCGGGCCGAACTTTCCGAGGCCGTGGTCCGGGCGGTCCCTGGGGCGTGCCAGCCCACCATCGTTCCGGTGTGCTAACCGGGCCGATGCTGTTGTAGCACGGAGACTGCGCGTTCTGTCCCTATGTGTCCGACAGAGTATATTCTGCCATGACAAAGCGACGACACTGGTCGGGTTGTGGATCCAACCGGTGTCGCATCGGTCAGACCTGAGTGTATCAACCGCGGAGCCGTTGAATGCAAACCGCCGAGACAATAAGAAAGGCGCTGCGCGGCGTCCGGGACCCCGAACTCAATCTCAATATCATCGACCTCGGCCTGGTGTACGAGATCACCGTCTCGGACGAGGGCGACGTGCACGTGCAGATGACCCTGACCTCACCGGGTTGTCCCGTTGGGCCCGAGATCACCCAGGATGTTCACGACACCGCCAACGATCTGGAAGGCGTCAATTCGGTCGAAGTAGAGATAGTGTGGGAGCCGTACTGGACGCCGGAGAAGATCGATCCGAGGGTCAGGGCGTTTCTTGGGATGTAGTTGGAAATTGGACGTTGGTGTTTCCCAATTTCTAATTTCCAGTTTCCTTAACCGCCTTCAGCAGATCATCCCCAAATTCACGCACCTGCCAACGACGGACCGCCGGGAGTTCCACTAGTTCCTCCGGAGTCCGTGGCACCTTGCTGGCGATCGTCTCCAGCGTGCCGTTAGGGCAGGCAACTCCCGGATCCAGGTCGAGACGCTCGGCGACGGCATTGCGGGCTGCCTTGAGCCGGGCCAACCGCTGGTCGAAGCTGGGGTCGGGCTTGGGCTTGGGTGTGCGTTTGGTCTTCGGGAGATCGCCCTCGTCGACCGCCAAGCCGCGCTCTATGGCCGCGAGGATGGCCTTCCCGGCCCGTCGCGCCGTTTCCGGGCCGACGCCGGGCACCTTGGTTAGGGCCGCCCCATCTTTTGGCGGAGTGGTGGCCAGTTGCAGCAGTGGCTGGTTGTTGAGGATGCGGAAAGCAGCCTTGTCCCGTTTACGGGCGGTGGCGTCACGCCAGAGGTAAAGCTCCCGAAGGATCGCCAGCGACCTCGGCGGGAGGGCCCGGGCGCCCTTGATCCGGAGGAAGTCCAGGTCGCTGTTCTCACGCGCAGTCCAACGCAGTTTTTCCAGGAGCCCGAACTCTTCCTCCGCCCATGATAGCCGCCCCCTGTCCTCCAGCCGGTCGCTGAGGATGTCGCGCAGCTCCGCGAGGTGATGGGTATCGGTGGCGGCGTATGCCAACATCGGCGCCGACAGCGGGCGCGCCGACCAGTCGGCCCGTTGGAATCTCTTGTCCACGCGTACGTTCAGGTACTTGTCCAACAGTGCGGCGAGTCCCACGCCCGGCTCCCGCAGAAGCTGGGCTGCGATCCGGGTATCGAACACCGATCTGGCGCGAAATCCAAGATCACGGTCGAGGATCCTGAGATCGTAATCGGCGTCGTGAAGCACCACCTCGATCGCGGGATCCGCCAGCGCCCGTCCGATGGGAGAGAGATCGCTTACGCTGAGCGGGTCGATCACCGCCGTGAGGGTGCGGGACGATAGCTGGATCAGGTAGACCCGATCCTCGTAGCGATGGAAACTGGCGGCCTCGGTATCGAGCGCCAGGAGGGTCTCCCCCTCGAGCTGGCTAAACAGCCGGAGCAGCTGCTCGTCGGTACGGACGTAGTCGACGCCGGGGGGCAGTTCGACGGATGCGGTGGGGCTCGGTGGCGTCACGAAAGCAAGTTGCATCCGCCCGCGCTGCGGTGCAACCGCTCAATTTTCGGCACATCGCCGTTACAGTGTCACGGCAGTGTATCGTCACTATGTCGTTATTTTGGTCTAGTCGCGTCGTTTCGCCACTGCTTCCAGGCTTTCAGCGATGTCGTTCAGCGCCTTCGCCAGGGTCTTGTAAAAGTCGGCGTCCGGCGCCGGTGTCCCGCCCATGGCCGCATCCATGTGGATTTGCCGGGCAAGCCGAGCCGCGTGGTGGATGTAGTCGGTGGTCACCTGCATGTGGCTCTCCTGCTGTGGTTGAAGCCTTCGGTGGGGCCGAAATCCGCTCCTGAAACTGGCTGACCAGGGGCCCCGTAGGGTTTGGTAACGGAAGTCGAAAGTCACACAGACTCTCCGTTGTGTTGGATCCTACCTCTCTCCGGTCCCGGGGTCTCGGCCAAGCTGTATATGGCCCCGCGGGCCGCCTTTCTTTCAAAAGAAACGCCCTCCCACATCCGCGGAAGGGCCCCTGAGCTACTAGCGTGCAGCGCCCCCCAACGATTCACCCCTGCGGTGCGCCCGGGGGGTTGTCGCCGTCGAAGATGTCGCGGTTCTTGGCGATGTATTCGGTCCATTCCGGGGGGACGTCCTCTTCGGGGAAGATGGCAGTAACCGGGCATTCGGGTTCGCAGGCGCCGCAGTCGATGCACTCGTCCGGATGGATCCAGAGTTGTTCGGCGTCTTCGTAAATGCAATCGACTGGGCACACGTCAACACAGGCGCGGTCCTTTGTTCCGATGCATGGTTCTGCAATGATGTATGTCATCTCTAGGAGACTCCTGAGTGTCCGTCGGTAATGCTGTGGACGCAAAGTTATAAGAAGGCCACCGCGTCGGCGCAAGGGGTTTTCTCGGCGCGAGTTCGAGTGCGGCGCCACCGGCTCTCGAAGGGCACTAGATTGGCGTGATGCGCTGCCCGCGGTCACCGATACTTGCTCTTCTCGCGTTCCTTTCCCTGGGGCCGCCGTCACTCGACGCACAGGTGTGCTCTCCCGAGCGAACGGCGTTGGTGTTGTCCGGGGGAGGGGTCAAAGGCCTGGCGCATATCGGCATGATCCGGGTGTTGGACAGCCTGGGTGTAGTACCCGACTTGGTGGTGGGTACCAGCATGGGGGCGATCATCGGCGCGCTGTATGCCTCCGGCTACAGCGGCCGTGAACTCGACTCCTTGGTCCGTGCCGCCGACTTGCGGCAGGTGTTTCAGACCTACGACCTGCACGGCCCCCAACGACTCCGGGGATTGTCGCCGCTGGTCATCTGGGAGCAGGGCGCCGGCGGAGTCGAGGTACAGAACGCGGCGGTGAGCGAGGCCGCGG
>JBDHMR010000284.1:0-3364 GCA_039656035.1 Gemmatimonadota bacterium | reverse complement strand
CATGACGTTGACGAGTGCGTAGTAGTGGGTAGCGGTGAGCTTGCTGTCATGCGCCTGATAGTCGGGACCCGGTATCTCGTAGCTGTTGATTGTGTGGGTCTGGAAGTCCTCGTAGCCCGCCACCACGTTGCCGTGCCACTTCTTTGAGAACCAATGCTCGTACGAGGCCCACCCGCCGTAGGTCGGGATCGCTTCCATGTTGCCGTTGCCATCCGGTGCAGCGTCATAGTTGAGCCCGCTGAACGAGACGAGGTAGGTGGCGATGCCCTGGCCGGCGACCAACTGGAATTGAACGGGGTTCTTCTTGTCCTTGCCGGTGCCGATGTAGCCGGAGAAGGTGGCGCCGTAGCCTGCCACCGAATCTTCGACTCCGGACGTCTTGTACTTGAGGTTGCGGTAGATCGCGGTCAGGCGAAAGTGCCCGGATTTGGTCTTCTTGTTGATGGCGCCGATGACATCGGGCATGGACTGATTGGCCGGCTCCACCTGGTCGTCGATGTCGGTGTTGAAGGTGAGCTCGGCGCCGGGATTGCCGATACCGAACTCGTACTGCCAACCGGATTTGCCCTTGAAGATGAATCTGAGCTCGGGTTCGCGCCGCCAGACGCCGGAGGGAGGACCGTCCCATTCGAAGACGTTGGGCCAGATTTCCTTGTCGCCGAAGAAGGTCCAGTCCTGGCCGAAGTGGATGAACTTGTACTCGACCCAGAGGTGGCGGAGGCGGAATCCTTTGCTGCCGCCCCAGAAATCACCCTCGAGATAGCCGATCACCGGTCCGTACTTGGTTTCGTTCTGCCCGCGGAAACGGATCTGGGACTGGTGCATGTCCATCCAGAAGCGGTTGGAGTCATCGGTTCCCCAGACATCGATCCTGCCGATGTTGAAGGTCTCCTGATCCTGCAACCCTCCTTCGATGTCGTAGATCCCATTGAGCTTGGCCTTGATGTACATGAAGTAGTCGTACTTCGGGTGGCCGTTGACGATTTCGTCGGACTTCAGGCGGAAGTGGGGCTCATCGACGAACTCGACCTCGGTGCCGAAGGTCATGCCGGACGAGCCCGTCACCACGGACTCAGGCAGGAGGTTCTTCTGAGCTGCCTGCGTCGGCTCCCCGCTTTCTTCGTTGGCTTCCTCGGCTGAGGCCACGGCTCCGGTGAGCGCGATGGTGATGACCAGGAACGACCAGAATCCCAAGCGATACATGAGCGCCTCCTAGTACCGTTCGAAGTAGCTCTGGATCTCCTCAGGATCCGTTGTTGTCAGCAGTGCCAGACGCAGGAGGATTCGCGCCTTCTGTGGGTTGTGCTCGAGCGACGCCACCAGGCCGATCGTGTCGTCGTCGATCTCGACGTTGCGACCCACGAATCCGGTCGGCACCCGCGATGCCCGCACGCAGACGATACCCTTGGTCGCGGCGAGGGCCAGAGCTTCGAGGGCTGAGTCGGTCAAATTTCCATTGCCGACTCCCGCCGTGACGATCCCCTTGGCACCGGCATTGACCGCCGCTTCGATGAGGTCGCCGGTGACGTCTTCGTAGATGTAGATGATGTCCACCCGGGGCAGCTCGTCAAGGGATAGTACCTTGCTTTTCCCGCCCTTGATTGCACCACGCATGAAGATCGTTCTGAAAGGGCCTTGCGGCGTCGAGAAGGCGTGAACCCGGGCCCTCTACGGTCCGGCTGCGGCTTCAGCAGAGAGGCTCGGGGAGGAGACGGCCGGCAGGGCCGTTCGAGCGCTGGCTGGGAGCAAGATCGGGCAAGCCTCCGGCAAGGGCTGCGTCAGCGGCGGTGCGAGGTCAGATCACGACCCGACGGCGGTGAGGCTCCCGGGCGGTCCTCTGCCCGGCTCGATGCCCCTGGATGCCAGGTGGTCGAGGATCTTGTCGATCACCTCTGGCTGGGTGATCACCGCCAGGACCCGCATTCTTGACCCACATCGAGGACAGTCCAACGGATCGGTCTCGTACACCAGTCTTATCAACCGCGCCCAGGCCCTCCTCCTGGCCTGGCGCTCGGCAGACGACAGGCCGTCGATCTCGTCGTTCTCTACGTGTGTTTCCAGCTCGGGGTCCCGACCCTTGCGGCGCCTCCCGCGGGAGACGTTGCTATACCAGGCATAGTAAAAGACCGTCTGCCTCCTGGGCTCCGGGATGTAGGCGATCACGCGGGCCAGGAAGTCGAGAGCATCGATGTGCTCTGAGGCGCCGGGCTGCCCCTTCCTGGCCTTTCTGGTGTACGCCACCTCGTCCGAGCCCTCCTCCCAGGCCATTCTCTGAAGGCTCACGGGCGGGCGCAGGATGTAGCGCGCCAGACGCTTGAGAGCGGCCTCATCCTCGGGCTCGACCTTGACGCTGGCGTCAGCCGAAAAACCAGTCCTGTGGCGCCACGAAAGCAGCAGCTGCTCCCGCTCCTCGGAGAGCAGCCCCTCGTCCTTCAAGAGCTCCAGCACCTTCTTGCGGAACAGCAACTCGGCGCAGCGCTCGTCCACGAATGGTACCGGCGCCCAGCTCCCGTCCGGCGTCCACCCGCCGCGCGGGGCCAGCGCGTGCACGTGGGGGTTGAGGCTCAAGAGATCACCGCACAAATGCACCGAGGCGACCATCCCGGTGCGGAAGCCCTCGACCCCGATCGCAGCGGACGCCATCAGCTCCTGAACGGTCTCGTAGGCCGCCCGGCACAGCTTGCCCAGCAGCTCGCGGTGGCGCAGAAAGTAGGGGCGCAACATTTTTGGCAAGGTAAAAGTCCACATGAAATGTCCGACCGGCTCGAGTACCTCGTCGCACAGCAGAGCCGTGAACTCGGCCGCCCGCTTGGCCCCACACGAAGGGCAGAAGCCACGTCCGCGACAGCTGCAAGCCACCAGGAACTCGGCCTGGCACGACTCACACCAGATTCTGGCCAGGCCTGCCCGAAAGACACCACAGTCAAGGTACCTCTGCACAACGCCGTCCACGAAGCCCCGCCAGAAACCGTACCTCGCCTCGAAGCCCTCCTCCCAGACGGCCTTTACCTGCTCGTAATGAGCATCGACCAGCCGATAAAGCGGAGTCTGCTGAGGCCTGCGGGTGCGATAAAAACCGCGCGCGGCGCACTCTGCGGACAGAGAAATTCCCTTCGCTGTCGCAGCGTGGAGGGATCATCCACAATGGCACCATGCCGGCCTCAGGTCAAGAGCAGGCGGCCGCGCCGCGAACCCATTTACCCGCCGCGCACGGTGGCCGCCGGGGTCCTACTCGGAGTACGGGGCCTTCAGTTTCTCCATCTGCTCCTGCGTCAGCGGTTCGACGTAGTCCTTGAAATCGTGCGTCACGTCGGGGACGTTGCCCAGATAGATCCAGTTCTCCGGATCCTCCGACGGATATCCC
>JBDHMR010000283.1:0-3368 GCA_039656035.1 Gemmatimonadota bacterium | reverse complement strand
CGCTGTTGTTGATCGTCGATCAGTCGGGCTCCACCCGGTTCGGCAAGCCGGTCACCAAGGCCGCGCTGGCCATTGAAGTTGCCGCCGTTTTGGCGCTGGCCGCCGCCCGACACAACGACAGGGTCGGCGCGTTGCTGTTCAGTGATTCCGTTGAACGGGTCATTCCGCCGCGCAAGGGACGGCGCCACGCGCTCCGGGTGATCCGCGACATGGTGGCGTTCGAGCCCAAAGGCAAACGCACCGACCTCGCCGCGAGTCTCACATACGCCAGCCGGCTGCTGCACCACAGGAGCATCGTGGTCATCCTGTCGGACTTCCTCGCCACCGGCTGGGAGCGTCCCCTCAAGTCGCTGGCGTCCCGCAATGATGTGGTGGGCATCATGGTCGACGACCAGCGCGAGCGGGAACTGCCCGAAACCGGAGTGATCGAACTGCGCGACGCGGAGTCGGGGCGCCACGTGCTGGTCGACGCCGGCGATCGGGCCGTTCGTCGCCGGGCCGCTGCCTATTCGCGCGATCAGCGCGAGCAGCGGGAACGGATCCTGTCCGGTGCCGGCGTGGACTGCGTCTCACTCAGTACCGCCACAGACTACGCCATCCCGCTCCGACAGGCCTTCGCCCGGCGCGCGCGCCGACTCCACCGCGGATGATTCTCTTCTGTTTGGCTTTGTTGCAGTCGGCGGCCCCGACGGTGGGTGACACCGTGTGGATCGAGTCCACCGTCTCCCTGCCGCCCGGGCACCTGGTGCGCTTGCCGCCATGGGAACCGTCGGGCGACGTAGAACTTCTGGGCACGCCGCGAATCATGCTGGGTGATGATTCGGTGACGGTGCACTACCCGATGGTGGTGTGGCGCCCGGGGAGCCATTCGCTGGTAATCCCCGGTCCCGAGTTCATCGCGCCCGACGGCACGGTAAGTTCAGGACCATCCCATTCCGTTTCGATAGACGTGGCCTCGGTGCTGCCGGACGAGCCGCCCGAGGAAGTTCCCATCAAGGCCGAATCGGGCATCGTGCAGCGCCCGGTTACTTCCTGGATCCCCATGGGGGTGATGCTGCTGGTGGTCATGGGACTGGCTTCGCCCCTGTGGTGGTGGTGGTTGCGCCGGGGCCCAACTCCCATGCGGCAGCCGGTCGAACCCGGCATGGCGGAACTCCCGATCGATCAGTGGTCCGCCGCCGGTGAACACCGGGCCGTCCTCGCGGCCGCGAGCGACACCCTGCGCCACGCGCTGGCCGACCATGTGGTAGAGGTTCCCGAATCTGGTGACGTCGAAGCGTGGGTCGAGTCGGTTGAGCGAGCGACCGAGGCGCCGTGGGACGGTCCCGCGGTGGTGGCCCTGTTGCGTGACATCGACCGGGTCCGTTTTCAGCCGGAAGATCCCGGGACCGTGCTCGACCTATACCACAGGTCCCTCGAGGTCGCCTCGCCACCGCGGGAGGTCGTCGGGTCATGACCATCGCTCGTCCCTGGTTGTTGCTCCTGTTGCTGGCGTTGCCCGCTTGGTGGTGGTTTCTGCGCCACCGCACCATGCGTGGCGTCGTGTTCAGCGACGTCGATACCGTCGCTGCGGCCGTCAGGCCGGCGTGGTGGATCCGCATTCCCACCGCCGCCAGAATAGTCGCTCTCAGCGCGTTCCTCATCGGTGCCTCCGGTCCCCGGGTCGGGGGCGACACCATCGAGGTCAAGCAGGAGGGCATCGCCATCGCCATCGCCATCGACGTGTCGAGTAGCATGCTGGCTGAAGATTTTGCGCCTTCGAACCGGATCGAGGTGGCCAAGGAACAGGCCACGGCCTTCGTTCGTGGCAGAAGCGCGGACCGCATCGGATTGGTGGCGTTTGCCGGCGAGGCGTTGACCCAGGTGCCGGTCACGCTGGACTACCCGGTGCTGGAGCGAGCCATAGCCGATCTGTCGGTCGGGCAACTCGAAGACGGTACCGCCATCGGCAGTGGCCTGGCCACGGCCGTCAACCGGTTGCGGTCGGCGGAAGGGACGTCCAAGGTGGTGCTGTTGCTCACCGACGGAGAGAACAACCGGGGATTGATCGATCCTCGCACGGCGGCACAGACCGCCAAGACCTATGGTATCAAGGTGTACACCATCGGCGTCGGCACCGAGGGCGAGGCGCCCATCCCGACCGGACGCGGTTTGTCTGGTTTCCGTTATGAAATTCTTCCCGTCAAGATCGACGAGGAACTGCTCACGGAAATCGCCGAGACTACCGGGGGCCGTTACTTCAGGGCCAAGGACAGTGAGGCGTTGAGCCGGATTTTCAAACAGATCGACGGTCTGGAAAAAACGCCTGTCCGGATCACTCGTTACACCAGCTACAGCGAAGTCACCAAACCGCTCATCATCATCGGGTTGCTGGCGCTGCTACTCGAGTTGGGGCTGAGTGCCACCCGGCTGGTACGAGTACCATGATTTTTGACTCGCCTTTGTTACTACTGTTGGCCCCGGTGCTCGGCCTGGCCGTGGGGTTGCTCACCTGGAGCGCCAGGCACCGGCGCATCCGCCTGGCTGGGGCGTGGTCTCCCGAACTGCAACGCCAGGCCCAAGCCAGCGGGCGGTTCGGACCCGTGTGGCTCGGCATCGTTGCTATCCTGCTGGGAGTGGCGTTGGCCGGTCCCCGCGGCGGCCGGACCGAAGTGACCACCGAGTCGCGGGCGCTAAGCCTGGTGATGGTCATGGACGTGAGCCGGTCGATGCTGGCGGAAGACGTGGCTCCCTCCCGCCTGGGCTTGGCCGTGCGTGAAGCCAGGCGATTGGTGCACGACATCCCCGGCGACAGGGTGGGACTGATCGCTTTCGCGGGGAGGAGCTACATTCTGTCGCCGCTCACCATCGACGGCGGGGCCATAATCTTGCAGCTCGACGCCTTGAGTCCCGATCTGGCCAGTCAGGGTGGTACCAGTCTGGCGGCGGCCCTGGCCCAGGGTGCCCAACTGCTTGGCGCGTCGACCGAGATATCGGACAGAGTGCTCGTGGTGTTCACCGATGGCGAGGCGCACGATTCCCTCCCTGCCATTTTGAAGAGCGCCGAACACCTCCGGGATGAAGGCGTACGCCTGGTACTGGTTGCCGAGGGGACTACCGCGCCCACTCGGATTCCGATCAGGGATTCGGCCGGCAACCTCCTCGAGTACAAGAGGACTCGCGGCGGCGACATCGTGGAAACTTCGCGCCAGGATAACATTCTGCAGCGAATCGCCGACGCGTCGGACGGAACCATCATACCGGCGGACGTGCCGGACCAGGCGGGGGCCATTCGCGACCTCACCAACGCCTTCAAACGAAACCCCACCACTGAAACGCGGACCGCCGACCTGCTGCCACTCGCGTGGATCCCATTGTTGTTGGCGGCC